>JBHEMA010000001.1:0-4703 GCA_046262795.1 Candidatus Dormibacteria bacterium
GTTCGGCACAGCGCTGAAGAGCAGCGGCGAATGTCCATCCTCGTGCTGCAGTCCCTCGCCGTTGAGCGTGGTGCGTCCTGCTGTGCCACCGAGCATGAAGCCACGGCCGCGCGCATCACCGAACGCCCAGATGAGGTCACCCACGCGTTGGTAGCCGAACATCGAGTAGTAGATGTAGAAGGGGATGACGGCTTCGCCGTGCGTCGAATACGACGTGCCCGCGGCGGTGAAGCTCGCCATCGATCCCGCCTCGGTGATGCCCTCCTCGAGAATCTGTCCGTCCTTGGCCTCGCGATACGACAGCAGCATGCTCGCATCCACCGGCTCATACAGCTGGCCGAACGGCGCGTAGATCTTCACCTCGGTGAAGAGTGCGTCCATGCCGAACGTGCGCGCTTCGTCCGGGATGATCGGCACCACGCGACGGCCGATGTTCTTGTCGCGCAGCAGGTTGCGCAGCAGACCGGCGAACGCCATCGTCGTCGACGCGGCACGCCCGCCGCTACCTTTCAAG
This sequence comes from Candidatus Dormibacteria bacterium, assembly GCA_046262795.1. Classification (GTDB taxonomy): domain Bacteria; phylum Chloroflexota; class Dormibacteria; order Aeolococcales; family Aeolococcaceae; genus JAFALX01. Next base: position 515 of record JBHEMA010000001.1, read on the forward strand.
AACTCGTCGTAAGGCCCCGATTCCGGAATCGCCAGCGGCTTCGACCGCACGAGCCTCCGCGGCAGCAAACCGCCGAGCGCGAGGCGCCGGGTGACCAGGTACTCGACCTCGTCCGACTGCGGCCCCGGGTGGTAGTACGGCGGCTCGATGTCGTCGAGCTGCTTGTCGCTGATCGGCAGCTGCAGCGTGTCGCGGAAGCGCTTGAGCTCGGTCTCGCTGATCTTCTTGATTTGATGTGTCGCGTTGCGCGCTTCGAACAGCGAACCCAACGTCCAACCCTTGATGGTGTGCGCAAGGATCACCGTCGGCGCGCCGCGCTGCTCGAGCGCGAGCTTGTACGCCGAGTACAGCTTGCGGTAGTCGTGACCGCCACGGCGCAGGTGGCGCAGCTGGTCGTCGGAGAGATGTTGGACCATTCGCCGCAACCGCGGATCAGGACCGAAGAAGTGTTCGCGAATGTACGCGCCGGACTCCGTCGCGTACTTCTGGAACTCGCCATCGGTGACCGAGTTCATCTTGTCGACCAGCACGCCATCGACGTCGCGCATGAGCAGCTCATCCCACTCGCGGCCCCAGATGACCTTGATCACGTTCCATCCAGCGCCCCGGAAGATGCCCTCGAGCTCCTGGATCACCTTGCCATCGCCGCGCACGGGTCCGTCGAGCCGCTGCAGGTTGCAGTTGACGACGAAGATGAGGTTGTCGAGCTGCTCGCGCGCAGCAAGTGACAGTGCGCCGAGAGATTCCGGCTCGTCACACTCGCCATCGCCGAGGAAGCACCACACACGCGAGTCCTCGGTGTCCGCGATCTGACGGTTGTAGAGGTAGCGGTTGAACCGCGCCTGGTAGATGGCGTTGAGGGGACCGAGTCCCATTGAGACCGTCGGGAACTCCCAGAACTCGGGCATGAGGCGCGGATGTGGATAGGAGCTGAGCCCGTTGCCACCGGCCTCCATGCGGAAGTTGTCCATCTGCTCTTCAGTGATGCGGCCCTCGAGGAATGCGCGCGAGTACATCCCCGGCGCCGCGTGTCCCTGGTAATAGATCTGATCGCCGGCACGGCCGTCGTCTTTGCCATGGAAGAAGTGGTTGAAGCCCACCTCGTAGAGCGACGCGGCCGACGCATACGTCGAGAGGTGACCGCCGATGCCCTCACTCTTCTTGTTGGCGCGCGTCACCATGACGGCGGCGTTCCAGCGCACGATGCGCCGGATCCGGCGCTCCATCTCCTCGTCGCCGGGAAACCACGGCTCCTGTTCCGGCGGGATGGTGTTGATGTACGGCGTCGACACCAGCGACGGCACCGGAACTTGCAAACGACGCGCGCGCTCGAGGAGCTTGCCGATGATGAAGCGCGCGCGCACCGTGCCGTCGGTGGCGACGAGGTTGTCGAGTGATTCCACCCACTCCGACGTCTCGTCGGGGTCGGCGTCCGGCAGTTGGTGCAGGAAGGCGTCGAAGGTCATGGGGAGATTCCAGCCTAGCACCGATGATTTCGCGCCCCCGTGCGTCTCAAGCTTCGTGAGCGTGTGACCGTGCGGGAGTAACAGCAGTGGCCGAACGGCATCAAGCGTCGTCGCGCGCGATTGTGTGGTGCGATGCCGCACTCCTCCCGGCGACGGCTGGGACGGTCGACGCGCTGGCTACATCGTCCAAGCCTGACAGTGCGTGGCGCCCCGAGGTAGCCTCGGGGCGTCATGGCATCCACTCAACTCGACCGTCTGGCGCGCGAGGACGAGCGCATCCTCGAACTCGAGCACGGTTCGGTCGTCGGCCATACCTGCAAGGTGCTGATCGTCGACGGTGTGCTCACCGCTGATGAGGTGCGCGCGGCGGTGGCACCCCGGCTCGACGCCGCGCCGCGACTGCGACAGCGTTTGCAACCGCTGCCGCGCGGGTTGGGCACGCCGGTCTGGGTGCCTGCGAGTGATTTCGACCTGAAGTGGCACGTCGCCGATGCAGCTGCCGTCCCCGATGAGAGCGCGCTGCGCGAAAGCGTTGCTGCGCTCATGGCCGATCGCCTGGATCGCACGCGGCCGCTCTGGCGCATCGATGTGGTGCAGCTCGGCGACGATCGCACCGCGCTCGTCTGGCGTGTGCACCACTGCATGGCCGATGGCGTGACGGCGCTGCGCCTTGGCGGAGACGTGCTGTGGGAGGAGGAGGGCGTTGCCGCGCGCCCGACTGCAACCGAAAGGCCGCAGCAGGCTGGTCACCTCGAACCCGGAAGCCTGGTCACGCTCGCAGCCAGGGAACGCGTCGACGCTGCGCTCGCTCGGGCGCGCGCCGCCATCACTGAAGTGCGCGCGGCGGCGCGGTTGCGCGATGCACTGCCGGACGTCAGAGCAGTCGCAAGCTCCGTCCGTCGCGAGCTGACGCCAACCACGCTGAGCTCACCCTTTGACGCTCCGCTAGGTCGGCGCCGCAGCATCGCATGGACATCACTATCGCTTGCGCGACTGCACGATGCGGCGAAGCGCATCGATGCATCTGTCACGTTGAACGATGCAGTCATTGCCTTGGTCGCGACCGGCATACGCGATTGGCTTACGTCACGGCAGCGCTCGGTGCCGGCGCTGCGCGTGCGCATTCCCGTGAGCCTGCATGGCAGCGATGCAACTGGCGATCAGGCGAACCGTGACTCGTTCATCGATATCGACGTCCCCCTTGGCGCCGAGAGCATCTTCGACCGCGTCAAAGCGGTGAACGCCCAGACCCTCGAGCGCAAACGGGAGCACGACGCCGAGCACGTCGACTGGCTGCTGCGCGAGATGTCGCGTGTGCCGCTCGGCGGCCACGCTCTGGCGCTCACCGACGGGTCCCACGAGTTCGCACTGTGCGTCTCGAACGTGCCAGGGCCGCGGGGCGGCATCGCGGTCGCAGGTCGCGGCGTGCAGCAGCTGCACTCTGTCGTCGAGGTCGCTCCGCATCACGATCTCCGCGCCTCGGTTGTCTCCTCCGCGGGACGGCTGAGCTTCGCGATGTGCGCCGACGCCGACAGGCTTGATCCGAACCAGGTGGTCGGCGGCATCGAGATGGCCGCCGCGCAGCTGCAGTAGCTGGAACGGACGGCCCTCCACGTCGAGAATGTGACCGTGGAGCGCAGAAGCGAGTTCGTCGGCCGTGACCGTGAGATGAGCGTGCTCGAGGAGGCTTTCGCGGGTGCGCGCGCTGGCAGCGGCCGCCTCGTCCTCGTGGCCGGTGAGGCTGGAATGGGCAAGAGCCGGCTGGTCGAGGAGCTGAGCGCAAAGATCCGGCCCGGCGGTGCCCGGATGTTCTGGGGACGCTGCTGGGAGGCCGGCGGTGCACCCGCGTACTGGCCGTGGGTGCAGGCGTTACGCGCCCACGTCCGGGCGGCAAGCGCCGATTCACTGCGACAAGAGTTGGCGAATGGTGCCGCCGACGTCGCACAGATCCTGCCGGAGATCAGGACCGTGCTGCCCGACATCGGGGAGGCCGATGCGGTCGAGACCGACGCCGCGCGCTTCCGGCTCTTTGACTCCGTGGCCTCCTGGTTGCGAGCTCTCGCGGCCGACGGGGTGGTCGTGTTGGTGCTCGAGGACATCCATGCTGCGGACACGCCGTCGCTGCTCCTCATGGAATTTGTCGGTCACAGCCTTGGCGACATGCCGGTTCTGCTCGTGGCGACGTATCGCGACGACGAGGTGCGTCGCAGCGACCCACTTGCCGCAGCACTTGTCGATCTGGCGCGGCTACCGAGCACGATTCGCATCGACCTGCGAGGTCTGGCCAGCGCCGATGTCCGTCGCTACATCGAGTCGGCGTCCGGTCTGCCCGCGAGCGGGACGCTCGTCGACGCGATCGCGGCTCGAACCGAGGGCAACCCCCTGTTCCTCACCGAGGTCGTCCGCCTGCTGGAGTCCGAAGGCCGGCTCAGCTCGACGACCGGGATATCGCCCGAGCCGATACCACAGCGCATCCGTGACGTCTTCGTGCGGCGCTTTGCGCTCGTCTCAACGAGCTGCCACGAGCTCCTACGCATTGCGTCGGTGCTGGGACGCGAGTTCAGGATCGACGTGCTCATAGAGCTCGCGGATGCAACGCCTGATTCCGTGTACCAGGCGATAGACGAGGCACGCGCTGCCCGGTTGCTTACGGATAACCCTGGTGTGGTGCATGCCGTGCGCTTCGCGCACGCACTGATACGCGACGCCTTGTACGAGGAACT
>JBHEMA010000002.1:0-3800 GCA_046262795.1 Candidatus Dormibacteria bacterium
TCGTACCCACAAACGGAGCTGCGCGAGCTCGTCATCCGCTTGCACGGTGTTGCCGCAGAGCGAGTCGCAGCAGCGGCTGCGCGCCTACGACAGTTGCGACCCGAGGACTAAGCGCTCAGCGGCATGCGCCGCTGCACTCAACCTACTTTCTGAAGATTACGAGCGCGCGGACCTTTAGGCGACGCGACAATGTCGAATGTCACCGACTCGCCTTCTTGCAACGCGTCGAAATCCACTGTGGTCAGCTCGGTGCGGTGAAAGAACACTTCGTTGCCGTCATCGGCACGAACGAATCCAAAACCACGGTCGGGAATGATTTTCTTGATGCGGCCAGCAGTAGCCACGGCGCGTTCCTCCGGAGATCAATTCGTTTCATCCGAGCATACCAGGGTGGTCATTTGCGACGCGTTGCCACGCGGCGAAAAGGTCGTCAACACTGTGCGGCAGATTGGCGTAGTAGTCGTGTGTGTCGAGCACATCCGGCCACGGTTGCGCTGCGCGTCGTTCCTGCTCGACGGCGATTGCTCCAGTCCACGCTTCACCAAACGGAGTTGGTTCGTCGTCTTCTGCGACGACGCCGCGCGACGCGAGCTCGGGATGACGATCGAACGGCGCGGACTTGGCAACGCGAGCACTGCAATCCGACCATGTGCCTGCGTGGATGCCGCTGCACCCAACGTCCAGCAGCACGCCGACAGCATCGCCCGCGAAGCGGCGCGCGCGTCCGGCTTCGGCATCGCCCGCCGACGCGCCACTGGTCGCAGCAACGTGCACGTGAAGCGACACGTCTTGCCCTGCAAGTCTCAGCGCGAGCTGCGTGGTGAAGGCGAGCGCGCGGACGTCCGGGCGGTCCGCGTTGAGCGGCAACGCCTGCGCGTCCACGCTCAGACCGAGCGCATCAACGGACGGCGCGACCGCGTCGAGACGGACGCCCCGAGCGGTGCGCACGTCACCCCCGCCGAGCGTCAGCACGCAGCGCTCGCCGCGCTGATGCAAGTCCGATGCGAGCATCGCCACCCACTCACGCAGCTGCTCGATGCGCCGCGGGCGCACGGTCGACGCCGGATCGTGGCCGAGATCCCACGCGCGGATGACGGGGTTCCCGCCGAACGCATCCAGCATCGCGCCAAGCCAGAGCAGCTCGGCCTCGATCATGCGCGGATCGGTGTACTGGTCGCGAGGGCCACCGGGCTGCACCACGCCGTCGCTGATACAGCGCACACCGAGGCGCGGTGCGTCGACGTCAATCGCGTACGGCGGCAGCATGACGCAGTCGCCGAGCGACTGCGCGAAGAGCACCGGCACCACGGCGATGTCCGCCTGCTCCGCTGCGGCGAGCATCGTCTCGAAGTCAGCGAGCTGATGCGACCCGACACGAGCGATGCGCGGCATGAAGACGTCCCACGGAAGCAATGTCCGCACCACGCGGAATCCCGCTGAGGCGATGGCTTGGAACTCGGCGCGCGTGCGCTCCGCGTCGAACTCGTGCCACACGTACGGGCCCACGTCTTTGGACCAATACGTGACCCCGAAGTCAACCGCGGAATCGATGCTGTTCAGGAGCTAATAGACGAACAGATCGATGCCGCCGGCGACGGTGATCACCTGACCCGTGATGTACCGCGCCTCGGGAGAACAGAGGAACACGATGGTGTGCGCGATGTCGTCCGGCTCACCGGGGCTGCGCATCGCCGTGCGCAGCACCATGCGGTCGTTCATCTTCGGATTGCCCATCTTCCACGCTTCGGTCGCGATGATGCCGGGCGCCACGATGTTCGCGGTGACGCCGAAGCGGGCCCCCTCGAGCGCCATCGACTTACCGAACCCGATGAGGGCCGATTTTGTGGCGGCGTACGACGCCTGACCGAAGCCGCCGAGCGTTCCGGCGACCGACGCCATGTACACGACGCGTCCCCATCCCTGCTCGCGCATGTACGGCCATGCAGCCTTGGTGCAGTTGTAGGCACCGCTGACGTTGACGCGCAGGTCGCGGTCCCAGAGGTCGTCGTTCTGGCTGTCGATCTGCGCGATGTGGTCGAGCGTCCCCGCATTGTTGACGAGGATGTCGATGGAACCGAAGTCCTTGTTGATGCCGGCGAAGACGTCGCGGACCTGGTCGCGGTCGGTGACGTCCATCTTCATCGCTGCGGAGCGACGGCCCATCTGCCGGATCTCCTCGCTCGTCTGCTCGGAGTACACGACGTTCTGCGAGGTGAACACCTGTGCGAGCGCCGACTGCGCCGACTCTGCGGCCTGCTGCAGCGTCGGATCCGATTCGATGAGGATGTCGGTGACGACGACGTCGGCGCCGGCGCGCGCCAGCGCGAGGCAATCGGCGCGCCCGAGTCCGCGCGACCCGCCGGTCACCACCGCCACCTTGCCGCTGAGGTCAAACATGCGCAGCTCCTCGTTGCTTGCTCGCTCGCTCGCGGGATGATAGCGACGCGGTGAACGTCTGCCCGGCGGCGCGCAGCCGTTCCACGAGCGGCATGCCCAGCGCCGTCGCCGGCGTCAGCACGCCGGCGCGCTCGGGGAGCTTGTCGTGGTCCAGTGCGAGCGCAAGCGCGCTCTCGCCGAGCATGACGGACGTGGCGGCGTATCCCGGATCGCCCTTCGCCGCGATGCGGGCGACGTAGTGCGCGCCGTTTGCCGTGTGCGTGTGCATGTCGATGGCGAACGATCCCTTGCGCCGCGCCTCGTCGCTCGGACCCTCACCAGGCTTGGGCAGCACGCGATCGAGCACCGCGCGTGATGGACTGAATGCAAGGCCAGCCGCGAATCCCGCCAGTCCGGCGCTCACCGCGCCGGCGAGCAGTGGCGATGTGCGGCCTGAGCCGAAGCTCATCACCTCGCGATAGCGAAAGCTGCGGCCGTATTCCCATCCGAGCAGCGCATTGCTGCGCCGCACAACGCGCGTGTTGGCGAGCGCCATCACGAATGGTCCGAGCCACAACCCAAGGTCGCGGTCGTACTCGACGCCGCGCAGGTCCGATTCGTCGCCGAGCTGTGGCTCCTTGGACCGTTCGGGGCTCAGCGCATAGGGATCGCCGATGACGCGGCGCAGCGACGGCTGCTGTTTGACCTCGTCGATCATTCCCTTCATCGACGCGAAGGTCCCGCCACTGAGACGGCCTTTGAGCGAGCGCACGACAAGCTGCGTGCGCCCGAGGTCGCCGGCCTGGTCCCGCAGTGCGGCGTCATGCAGCAGCATCACGCCGATGTCGGACGGAATCGAGTCGAAGCCGCACGCGTGGACGATGCGGACGTCCTTGCGCGCCGCGGCATCGTGATACCGGTCGATGGTCTCGCGCATGAAGAGCACTTCGCCGCTGAGGTCACAGTAATGGGTCCCGGCCTCGACGCACGCCGCTACGACCGGCAACCCGTACGCGCGGTACGGACCCACGGTGCTGATGACGACACGCGCAGCGCGCGCCATCGCGCGCACCGACGATTCATCGCCGGTGTCGGCGGTGATGAGCGGCCACGATGCCGCGGTGCCGCCCAGCTCGGCGCGCACCGCTTCCAACTTCGGAAGCGAGCGCCCGGCGATGGCGACGCGCACGCTTTTGGGCGCGTGGTCCGCAAGGTACCCGGCGGTGAGCTTGCCGACGAATCCGGTTGCACCGAACACGACGATGTGGACGTCGCGCTGCTGTGCCGTCTCGGACGGCTTCGCGCGGGGCGCGCGGCGGCGCGCCGTGCGTGCGGTGGTCGAGCTGTCGGATGCCGCCGGCACTAGCGTGGTGGCACGGAAGTTTCTTGCGCCTTCATCGGCCGTGAATCCGCTGCGAACCTCC
>JBHEMA010000003.1:0-2648 GCA_046262795.1 Candidatus Dormibacteria bacterium
CTCCATGGCCGCGCGCTGCGGGGCGCTGAGCCCGCCTTCCCAGCGGTTCACGCTGGCGAAGGACACTCCGAGCCGAGCCGCGAGTTCCTCTTGCGTCAGGTTCATTCGGGAGCGGATGCCGCGGAGCAGGTTCGCGAGGGAAGATGGCATGTCTGCTATATTTGCAATATGACAAAACGGTGTCAAGAGCAAGTCGCGAACGCTCATGCATTCCGCGCACAAGCCTTCGAGACGGGCGAGGCCGACACGGCAAAGCCCGGTCGGCCCACGGGAGAGACCTCGTAGCGAAGCTGTTGGTGATGTGCGGAATGAGGTTAGGGAGAACCTCAAGAATCTAGAGGCACTTGGTCTGATCGAGAGATCGCATCGCGACCCAGGTCCCGGTCGGCGCCAGTACTACCGGAGGCTGCCGAGCCCTGTTTGGCGAGTCTTCGAGCACGCTTCGGAGATCGCCGAGCCGCGCGGCAAGCAAAGCCGTGCGCGGGCGCGCTCGTAGCAGCGGCTCCGCGTTGGGCTGAACCGAGCGTGACATACCCCGTTTTCTTGGGGGGGAACGGTTTTACGGTACCGTGAGCGGCCGGCCGACATCGATTCGTGCGCTGGCGCGTTGTTGCGACCACTTGCGTTCGCCACTAGCGCGCATCCAACGTCGCGTGATCATGAACTGCGACTAACCTTCGCCGTGTGTTGGGCGAGCGCGCGACCGGGCTGATGAGTCGTGCCCTCACGGCCGCCAGGGCGGCCGACCTTCAGCTGCGCCGCTGGTCCCGGTTCGCCGGATTGCTAAGTCGCTGGATGAGGCCGCTCATCGCTGGGGCGCTCGTCATCGTCGTTGCACTCGGCACCGGATGGTGGTGGGCGCTAGTCAATGAGCTCGCGACGCCGCTGTCGCAGTCGGGACACCATGACTTCTTCGCCTTCTATTCGGCGGCGACGCTCGTCCACGACGGGCGAGCAGGCGATCTGTACAACGCCGGTGCTGTCACAACCGTCGAGCGTGGTATCTGGCCGCAGCCGACCGGTTATGCGGGGTACATGCCGTTTCTCAACCCGCCGTCCGCCGCGGTTGTGCTCTCACCGCTGGCAACGCTCAGCTTCGGTGGCGCTCGCATCACCTGGTTCCTGATCAGCGTCGCGGTCGTTGTCGGCTCTGCACTCCTCTTAACGCGAGGGCACACGCGGCGCGTGCAAACGCTCGGGATGCTGGTCGCACTCGCGACGTTTCCCGCGTATCAGGCTTTCGTCGAGGGCCAGTGGTCCTTCGTGCTGTTGCTCGGTACGCTCCTCGCGCTCCTTGCTTGGCGCCGCGGACGACAGTGGGTCGCGGGCATTGCCCTCGTCGTGCTCTGGCTCAAGCCGCCGCTTTTGCTGCTCGTGCTCATCTGGTTACTCCTGACGCGCCGCTGGCGTGTCGCAGCTGCCGCCGTAGCAGCCGTGATTGCCCTGACGGTCATCACGTTGCCGTGGACGGGCATGGGCGCCAACCTCGCGTATCTGCAGTACCTGGTGAACGTGAGCGCCGCACATGCATCCGGCGGTGGTGCGGCCGGCGCAGCAGCGTGGGAAGGCGCGTTTGCCAACATGGAGGGACTGCTCGGTCTTGGCGCGACCCTCGCCGGGCAAGCGAATGCGTTGGCGACGGACATTGTCAGCGCGGTGCTTGCGCTCGCCCTCATCGGCTACTTCGCCTGGACGACGCAGCGTGACTGGCTCTGCAAGCCGATCCCGCTCAACGTCGTTCTCGCGGCACTGTGCACCGGATTGCTGCTCGATCCGCATCTGTACGCGCAGGACTGCGTGCTGCTCTTGCTCCTCGCAGCCGTCACCCTGGAGCGACTGCAGTGGACGCGCTTTCGCGCCGGGCTCGCCCTCTACGCGGTGAGCGACGAGACGGCGGCAGTGGCGGTGCTGTTGGTGACCGCATTGCTGATGGACCTGGCAGCCGTCGACACGTACTCGCTCCAGGGATATCCCGTCCCACCCCTGCACCTGTTCACCTTCGCGCTCATCGGACTCATCGTCGCGTTCACCTGGCGGCGGCTGCCTGACGGCGTGCGAGCTGCGGCAGCGCGCGCCATCCCAAGACGATCGCGTTGACCACGAGCCAGGCGACGGCCGCGTACACCAGCGGGTAGACCGCCAGCCGGTACCAGCCGTTGTCGGCGCTACCTAGTGACGTCGGGGCCGTGAACGCGATGACCACGGTGTACACGAGCACGGGAACGAGCAACATCTGCAAGCGCATCCAGCTGAGCCGGAACGCAGCCACAAGCACACCGATGCCGAGTGATGCCAACCCGCCGTACCACAGCGGATCGTTGAAGGGATGCTGATCGCCGCCGTAGCCGGCGTGCGCGCTGAAGAGAAAGGTGAGCGCCGTCTGCAGCACCGAGGCGTGGTGCCGCCCAGCCTGAGCACCGTACACCGCGACGAACTGCGACCAGTCGATGATCGCGCCGTACGCCGCGACGAGACCGAGCCCGACAGCCGCGGCGAGCAGAAAGAGCGCCGCAGAGCGCCAGCGACGGCGGTCGACGCTGAGCACGTACAGACCTGCAGCCAGGCCGATGCTTGTCCCGCTCAGCTTCACCAGCGGAGCGACGACGCAGACGGCGAGCGCGATGCGCGGATGCCGCTCCACCAGCAGC
>JBHEMA010000004.1:0-3245 GCA_046262795.1 Candidatus Dormibacteria bacterium
CTATAGTGGGATCGGGTGGAAGGCGTCACGACGCGCGGAGATCTTCGGGGGCGTGTGCCGCTGTTGGCACAGGCGGTGGTCGAGCCTCCGCCTGCGCTGCCACACGAGGTCCCCCCACCGCCGCCGGCTCCCGCGGGTCCACCGGGCACGGGCCCTCCGGCGCAGAAGCCGCCTCGCGCTCGCTCGCGCCTGTGGGAAGCCCTGCCCGCCGTCTTCTTCGGTATCAACGTCTTCGCACTTACGCTGGCGTTCAACGCGCTGCGACACTCGCTCGCGCCAGACCTCCAGGTCGACGAGCTCATCTACACCAGCGCCGGTCAGAACTTCGCGGCCGGCAATGGATTGATCGTCCAGGGGCAGGCGTTCTTCTGGCAGCCGCCGCTGTTCTTCCTGATTGAGGCGCCGGTCATCGCCGCGCTCCACCTGCAGCAGGTCAACACGTTCGCGGCGGCTGTGCAGCTCCGTCTCGTCGACGACGTCATCGCCGCGCTGACGGCGACCGTCGCCTTCGCGATGTTGTGGCGCATGCGCGGCAGATGGGCCGGCTTGACCGCCGGGTTTCTCTTTGCGGTCGACCCCTACGTGCTCCACCTCACGCGCCGCGTATACCTCGATCCGATGGCGGTGCTGCTGATCATCGGCGCGATCTTCCTCATCTATGAGTCAATGGGCCATTGGACATGGCGCCGGCGACTTGCCGTCGGCGTCGTGATCGGCCTTGCCGTGCTCACCAAGGAGCTCGCCGCCTTCGCGCTGCTGGTGCCGGTGCTCCTGTGGCTGCGACGCGAGATGAGCCTGAAAGAACCGCTGACGATCGGACTGACCGCCGTCGTCGTCTACGGCGCATATCCGGTCGCGGCGTACATCACCGGGAACATGGGGCTGTTCCTTGGGCTCAAGTCGCTGCAGTATCAGCATCTGACGGGGCTCATTCACTTCAACAGCTTCACGCGCCCAGGTGCCCCGATCACGCAATCGTTCTCAGCGACCATCGGCGATTACTGGCCGAGTTATCTGTGCATCGCCGCCGCCATCCCGATGACGGCGTTCCTCTGGTTCCGACGAGACCGTGCCGCGCGTGTGCTCGCTGCATGGTCGGTGACGAGCTACGGGCTCGTCGGAATGCTCGGTGCGTTCAAGAGCATCGAAGACCAGTTCTTCCTGTATCTGATGCTGCCGGTGCTCTGCGTCATCGGCTACTGCACCGCGCTCGCGTTCACACGGCTTCGCTCATCAATGCGCGCGTCCTGGCGCGACGAACGATCATCCATGCGCATCGCATACGGATTGCTGAGCGCCGTCCTCACCGTGGCGGTGCTGGCATCGCTCGTGCCGAACGACCTGCGACTCTGGACGCAGCGTTACGCGATCGGATTCGACAATGGTTACACGAAGCTGCTTGGCGCAATTGCGCAAACCGTTCCACAGGGTGCGGTCGTGGATTCGCCGGGCGGCTCCAGCGAGGAGCTCAAGTTTGCGTGGCCTGACGGTCCCTACACGTTCGTCCAGGTGCGCCAACCGTCACAGCTGCGACAGGATCAGATCCACTGGTTCGTGCTGCGGAGCAAGGACATCGGCATCACGACGACGTCGGGCATCGACAAGCAGTACTACGACTACATCGTCAGCCACGCCAGCCTGCGTGTCTGGGGCGTGTCGGAGCACAGCTACTACGACTTCGGCCTCTGGTACGTCGCCGATCCGTCGACGCTGCCCGATGTGAACTTCCCGATCACGCCCCTGCCCGGCGGACATCAGATCCAACCAAACCAGTTCCAACCGCAATGAGCTTCACCGTCGGACTCGATGCACGATTTGCCAGCGCACGTTATGACGGCGTCGGCCGGTACGTTGCGGCACTCGCGGAGGAGCTGCCGCGTGCCGATGACTCCGTGCGCCTGATCATCGTGCCCCCACCCGACGACGACCCGCCATCGCGCCGCTTGCCGGCCGCGAACGGACGCGTACGCAGCCTCGCGCCACGGCGTGCGCGGCGGGCCGAGTCGCCGTGGGCACTGTGGGAGATGCCGTGGCTGGCGCGCCGCGCGGCAGTCGACGTCTGGCACACGCCGTTTCCGCTGGCTGCGCCGCAGCGGCGGCCGCCGCTGGTCGTGACATTGCACGACTGCATCCCCGAGCGGTTCCCGTCGTACTTCGGGACGGCGCGTCGCCTCGCCTACCTCGCTTCGGTGTCGGTGGCGGTGCGTGCCGCGCGCGTCGTCGTCGTGCCCTCGCAGATGACCGCGGACGACGCACAGCGCTTTCATCGCGTCCCCGCATCGCGCATCCGCGTCATACCCGAGGGCGTGTCGTCGCCGGCAGACGCGGACGACCGTGATGACGCAGAGATGCTGCGGAGTCTTGCCGTGCACGAACCGTACGTGCTGACGGTGGGCCGGCCTCGTCCGCACAAGAATTACACGACGGTCGTGCGGGCGCTGTCGCGCATCGACGCGCGGCGGCGGCCGTTGCTCGTGCGCGTGGGGCGGGACGATCCGCGCCTGCGCGACGGTTCGAGCGATCTGGCGGCCGCGCTTGGCGTGCGGCTGCTGGCGCTCGAGGGTGTCAGTGACGCCGCGTTGCACGCCCTCTACCGGCGTGCTGCCCTTGTTGCCATTCCGAGCGCGGTCGAGGGTTTTGGGCTCCCCCTGCTCGAGGCGCTGGCCTGCGGTGCGCCGGTGCTCGCACGCGACATCCAGCCCCTGTGTGCAGCCGGTGACGGCGTCGCACAATTCGTTGCCGGCGGGATCGCGGTGTGGGCGTCCGCGATCGAAGGCGCCATCGACGACCGCGCCTGGCACGAGCGCGCGCGTCGTGACGGACCGCAGCGTGCCGCGATGTTCCCTTGGCGCCGCACCGCTGAGCAAACGCTCGCTGCCTACCGCGAGGTGGCGGCGTGAAGGTCTTTCTGCTCACGTCGCATCCGGTTGCGCCGCCGTGGAACAGCGGCGATGCGAACCTGGCGCGGACGTTGATGCTCAAGAGCGACGGCTTCGACTTCGTCTTCGTCGGTGACGGTCACGACCCGACACCGTGGCCGCCGCACCATCAACGCCTGGTCATCAGCAGCGCCGATCACATGCCGTCGAGCATCGAAAAGCTGCGCGTGCTTGCTCAGCTCGCCGTGCGACCGCCTCAGTCGGACGTCGTGCACATGATCGTGACGCTGCAGCGCAGCTGGTTGCGACCGCTCGTGCTGCAATCCTTGCCGCTGCTACGCGACCGTCCCTGGATTGCGACGTGGC
>JBHEMA010000005.1:0-5763 GCA_046262795.1 Candidatus Dormibacteria bacterium
CGGGAGTCGCCAACGACGTCGTTGAGCAGTGCTTTCAGGTGCACGTTGATCGGATACGCGAGGTCGAGCTTCTCCTGGAGGAAACGCGAGAACGTCTCCACGTGGCGCGCTTCGTCGACGACCTGCGTCGCTGCGTAGAACTTGCTGTCGACATCCGGCACCGTCTGGACGATCTTCGCGGCGCAGATGAGTGCACCTTGCTCGCCGTGCAGGAACTGCGAGAACTGCCACGACGTCGTGTGCAGCTTCAGGTTGGCGCGATCGCGCTCGCCCATCCTCTCCCACACGTCTGAACCGTAGATGGGCACGTAGACGTCGGGGGCGTCGAGCGGGTTGTCGCGGTCCACCGCCTGCGACCAGTCGATGCGGTCCCGGCTGTTCCATTGGCGGTCCTTGCCTTTCTCGTACAGATTGAGCAGCTTGTCGCGCCCCTCGTCGTAGTCGAACGTGAACACGGTGTCGGCGCCTCCGGGTACCTGCCAGCGCGTCTGCTCGACTGGAAGCGTGTAGATGCGCGTGCTCATCGCGGTCTCCTGTTCATGCGCTGCTGGCCTGCTCTGACGGTTCGGATGCAACCCACTGCTGCAGCTCCTGCTGCACCGCACGGTGATGCAGCAGTGACAGCAGCTGGTCGGCGAGGGGAAGACCGCGGCGCACCATGTCGCGCAGCGTCGCCGGGTCGTGGCGCCGCAACACCGGCTCGATGATGCGTGCCAGCTCGTCGGTGACGAGACGCTCGACGGCGTCGCGGTACAGCGCGACGCTCCCGATGTTGAAACCGGCATCGTCGGTAAAGCCGGCGGCGCGCATCGCGGCAATGAGCCCGAGCAGGCGCAGGTCACTGCTCGACAGCGCGTCGCCGCGGCCGTGCACGAGCCCGAGATCGACCAGTGCATCCAGGTCCGCCGGCGCGATGCGTGCACGGATGTCGGCGAGCTCCTCGCGCGTCGCCGTCGGGTCGGGTTCCTCGAGCAGCTCGCCGAGTGTCTGCAGCGCGCGCAGCTCGTCGAGTGGCAGCTCGCCCCAGCGCTCGAGGATGGTGCCGATACCGCGAAGAGTCAGCCGCAACTCGGACTGCGTAGCGCGGATCCAGCGAATGCGCGTGACCGTGCTTTCCGGGTAGCGCGCCTGGTTGTCCGCCGTCTTCTGCGGCTCGGGCAGCAGTCCCTGGAGCGCATAGAAATGAATGGTCGGCGCACCGACACCGGTGAGCCGAACGAGGTCCCGCATTCGATAGGGGAAGGCGGTCACAGCCCGAGCATCGTCCGCTGAGCGCGAAGTGTCAAGCGCCGCTTGACATCGCGGCATGGAGCATCATGATGCTGATCGATGCGCATCTTGATGCTAGAATTGTGACGTGCGGACGACCGTCACTCTCGAACCAGACGTGGCGGCAGCTGTCAAACGCGCGCGCAACGAGCGCCATATAGGTTTGAGCGACGCTATCAACCAGCTGATCCGCGCTGGACTGCTGTCGCACACACGCGCTCGTCAGCCATTCCGCCAGCGAACCGCACCGCTCGGGCTCAAGATCGACATCACGAGCATTGCCGACGCCTTGGAGGAGGCTGAGGGTCCCGGCTACCGCTGATGCTCGTCGACACAAACATCCTCGTCTACTCAATGGATGCAACGTCGCGGTTGCACGACGCCGCCGCCGCGTGGCTCGGCGAGCAGCTGAACGGCATCCGCCGTGTTGGACTCGCGTGGCAAAGCCTGACTGCATTCCTGCGCCTCACGACCAACGGCAGAATCACGCGCAGTCCGCTGCAACCGCGTGATGCTTGGGGCTATGTCGAACGCTGGCTAGCGGAGCCGATCACGTGGATACCCGCGCCAACCGATCACCATGCGGATGTGCTTGGAGATCTCATCGTGCGACACGACTTGCGCGCCAACCTCGTCCCGGACGCTCATCTGGCTGCGCTCGCAATCGAGCACGGATTGACCGTGTACTCAGCCGACACGGACTTTGCCCGCTTTCCAGAGATTCGCTGGGAGAATCCGCTCAGCTGACCGGGTCGAGCAGTCCGTGCCGCATGGCGAAAACGGCTGCGCCTGCTCGCGTGGTGACGCCCACCTTCCCGTAGATGTGCTGCACGTGGGTATCAACCGTCTTCGGTGACAGATACAGGCGGCTCGCTGCCTCTTTGATCGTTGCTCCGTCCGCGATGACGCGCAGGATCTGAACCTCTCGCTCCGACAGACCGGCCGGAAACGACGCGCGACCTGCAGCGCGCCCGTGGCCGGCGGCGGTGAGCACTGCGTCGACTGCCCGTGCGTCGATCCAACCGTGCTTCGCTTCCTGATCCAGCAGTCGCGCTGCGTCGTCGGGCGGCAGTGCATCGCGGTACGGACGGCGCGACGTCATCGCCTGATAGCGGTCCGCCGCTGCGACCACGCGAGATGCAGCGTCGATGTCGTTGCCTGCAGCACCGCGGTGGTAGCCGCCCCCGTCAAGGCGTTCGTGATGCCGCGATGCGATGCGCACCGGCTCGGCAAGCCACGCGACTCGACTCGCGGTGCGCTCGAGGTGATACGGATGCAACCGCACAGCGTCCCATTGGTCGTCGTCCAGCCGCGCCGCGCGGTCCCACGTGACCGTCGAAACAGCGACGCGTCCGAGGTCGTGAATGAGCGAAGCGCGCCTCACATTGCTCGTGTCGCGATCACGCAATCCCATCTGTCGCGCCGCTTCGCCGGCGAGGTGTGCGACGCCGGTTGAGTGCCCCGCCAGATGGTCGGCCTTGAGATCGGTGAAGAGCGCGATTGCTTGTGCGGTCGCATCCACCTGCCCCTCGTCGAGGACACGACGAGAATCCGGATCGGCGTCGCGGACCGCTTCCCACGGTGACTCGACTCGCGTGGCATCGAGCACATCTCGGAGGTGCCGCTGCACCACGTTGCCGATCATCGGGTCGATGGCGCGTCCGCTTCGCCGCTTGATGACGGCGCGCACGTGCTCTTCGTCCCCCACGTGGTCCTGCACCACCACCTCGTACGCACCCATCCCGATGCGCGCGATCAGCGGGATCTCATCGCCGCGGGCGCCTGCGGGCGAGCCCCTGCCATCCCAGCGTTCGTACACGTAGTCGAGGCCGTGTGCGACCGCTGGACCCAGCCGAAGGTGCTCACTCAACGCTCTCGCGACCTCGCAGTGACCCGCCATGATGCCGCGCATCTGCGAGCCGAATGCCATTGCGGCGACGAGCTGTCGCACACGTCGCAGGGGTGGTGATCCCGCGGCAACAGCACCGACCATCGTTGACAGCATCTCTCGCTGTGAGCCGTGGATCGCCGGGCCCATGGCGCCGCCGATGCGCAGCTCGTCACCCATCGCGGCGGCGAATCGCGACGTCTCGACCGTGCACCCGAGGAGCTTCACGAGCGCGAGGTGATAGAGGGCAAAGCGGTCGACGTCGCGGTCATGGAGAAGATCCGCGATGCGAAGCGTCGCCAGACACGTGCGCAAGCTGAAGGTCAGCGGGACTCCGGTCGCGAGGTCCGTCGCAACCGCGAAAAGCGCCGATGCCTCAGCGAGTCGCGGCTGCGGTGCGTCGACGGTCTGCCGCGCAGCGTGTAGCGCCCCCAAACCCTCGGTCACGAGGGAATGGTGGCGCCTCCACGTAGAGCAGTGTCAAGGCGTGGTGATCAGCCCACCGGTTGCGGCGCCGACATCGCCGGAATCACGCCGAGCTGCTGCAGCGTCTCCAGCATTCCCTGCTCGCTCCAGTGTTCCACCGCCTTGCCGTCGCGCATGCGGCCGATGTTCGGGCTGTAGACGTCCATCTTCTTTCCGGTCGCGGGAAACCCGAGCGTGTCGCCCGTGTGTGTGCCCACGGCACGGACGAGCCAGCCGGCGGTGTCTCCATCGACGACGACGTTGGACACTTCCACGCGTACATCGGGGAAGGCGCCGACCCACTGGTTGACGTTCTGACGAAACGCCTCGCGCCCATGCAGCTCGATACCCGGACCGTGATCGACGAAGTCCTCGGCGAAGTACTCGTCGATCTTGTCGAACTGCCGCTGATTGATGATCTCGTCGAAGATCTTGTAGATGAGCTCCTTCTGATCCTGTCCCATCGCGTCTCCTCTGTGTGGATCCGAACCCCCGCGGGCTCGATGCGGAACGCAGGCTAGCGAGTACGCGCGACGCGAGTCATCGGGTGTTCACCTGATTTCTCCGGACGGCGCGACCTCAGGCCGCCCAGGTGACCTCGCCGAAGAAGCCGGCGGGTTTGGGGTGGCGCTGTTACTCGTCGATACCACGCCGGCTGTCGGCGATGGTGGTGTCGGCGCCATGTCCCGGCAATACGACGGTGTCGTCGGGCAAGGGCAGCAGCCGCGCCTGAATCGACTCGAGGATCGTCTCGAGATCGCCGGCGGCTGACGTCCTACCGGGTCCGCCGTCGAAGAGGGTGTCGCCGGTGATCACAGCGCGGCCGACGCGGAGCGAGATGCTCCCCGGCGTGTGCCCGGGCGTATGCAGCACGGTGATGCGCACTGAGCCGACGCGCAGCTCATGCCCGTCATCGAGCCGCCTGTCGATGCGCTCCTCCGGAACCTTGATCTCCTTCGCGCCCACAAATACGGGAGCGTTCGTCGCGGCGCGGACCGCGTCGTACGTCATCCAGTGGTCGGCATGCCAGTGCGTGGCAACGATGGTGCGCACGGCACCTTCCGCGGCGATGGCGTCGAGCAGCGGTCGCTCCTCGAGCGGCATGTCGACCAGCAGTGACTCGCGCGCATCGACGTCACGCACGATGTACGCGTTGTTGTCGTACGGACCCATGCGTCCGACCTTGACGATGCGGACGCCGCCATCCTCGACGACCGAGATCTCAGCGCCGGGCACGCGACGCCGGCCGTTGTTCCGTGGAGCCTGCTGCGCTGGCAGCGCGCAGCGATGCCTTGAACGCGCGTTTCTGCGTCTGGTACGCCTCGCGGTCGTCGACGGTGTGCACGTCGGCGAGCGTCGGCCAGTCGGGCGCGACGCGTTGCCACCCATCGGGTTGCACGCGCAATTGTTTCGCAACCACTCCGACCATGATGCGTGCCTTCGCCGCGCCGAAACCCGGGAGCGACGTGAAGCGATGCTCCAGATCGCGCGCGTCACTCGCCTCGCGCCAGATGCGCGATGCGTCGCCACCGTAGTCATGGGTGATCACGGCACAGAGTGCGTGCACCCGCTGCGCCATGCTCCCGGGAAACCGGTGCAGCGCCGGCGGTGTGCGAAATGCCGCTTCAACTGTCGATGGGTCCATCCGCGCCACTCTGGATGGGTCAATGGTCCCCAGGCGCTCGCGCATGCGCAGCGGCCCCATGAACGCCCACTCGACCGGCACCTGCTGGTCGAGACAGAAACCGATGAGGAGTGCGGTCGCGTCCTCGCTGATCAGCCTGTCTGCGTCTGTGTTGCCGGTCCATTGCATGCGCGGCGCGGTCGATGTGGTTGCCACGCGGCTACGGTAGCGCGGCCCACATGGACGGCGCACGCCCGGTGCGGAAGCATTCCGGTCGCCGTCTCCTAGGGCACGTAAACTCGTGGCATGTCGTTCTTCGGCCGCCTCTTCGGGGGTGGGGCGCCGGCTCCGGCTCCGACGAGTGTCGTCATAGCCCCCGAGCTCGCGTCGCAGCTGACCGCGGGAGGGACGTCGTTGAGCGATGCTGTTGATGCGGCGCTGCGCGACCACCTGGCGGAACCGACGCGCGCGGCCACGCAGGAAGAAGGTGAGAGGATGCCGTTCTGGCTGGCCCGTG
>JBHEMA010000006.1:0-2623 GCA_046262795.1 Candidatus Dormibacteria bacterium
ATGGACGGTTCGGCGCGTTCGACCGTCCCGTCGTGCCGTTCACGTAGCGTTCCCGCCATGCGATCCATCGCCGTGAACACCGCCGAATCCGCACCCGCGGAGCTCGAGCGCGGCAGTGCTGCCCGCGGTAGTGCCGCGCTCGCCCTCGGGGCGATCGCGACCGGCGGCGGCAATTACGCGTTCAGCGTTGCGCTGGCATACATCGTCAGTCGCGACGCCTTCGGCGTCATCGGCATCGTCCAGGGGTTCCTTCTCTTCGCGGCATGGTTCACCACCGCCGGCTTCCCGTGGACCGTCTCGCGCAGGCTCTCCGCAACGACCGATCCCGCGGCGCGCGCTGCCGCGCTGCGTGGAGCGACCGTCGGCAACCTGGTCGTCGCCACCGTCCTCGCCGGTGTCTTGCTCATCCTGCTGTTCGTCGGCGCCTTGCATCTCGGGAGTGAATCGGCGACGCCGGTGATCGTGGGAGCGCTCGCCTGCAGTGTCGCCGGTATCAACGGCGCCGCCCGCGGCGCGCTGCAGGGCCTTCTCCGCTTTCGGACCGTCGCACTGGTCAACGTTCTCGAGGTGGTGGTGAAGCTCGGCGTGGGGCTGTCGCTGGCCGCGGTCGGTCTCGGCCCAACCGGAGCGGCCTTCGGCATTCTCGCCGGGCTCGTCGCCGCCAGCTGCGTTTCGCTCTGGGCGCTGCGCGACCTGCCGGTTGCGAGAGTGAGCGGGCTCGGCGGCAAGGCGTTGGTGCGCGAAACCGCCCCGCTCTTCGCGGCGACCGCCGGCATGGCGCTCATCACGTCGCTCGACCTGTTCGGCGTCAAGGTGTTGACACCGAGCGGCGTCTCCAACAGCGCGGCCGCGCTGTACCTCGCTGCAGTCACACTCGCACGCGTCCCGTACTTCCTCGCCACCGCGCTCACGGCCGCGGTCTTCGCCCACGTTGTGCGCGTGCGTGACCGCCGCGACGCTGCCGGCCTGTATGTGCGCAAGGGCGTCCTGTACATCGTCGCCCTCCTGTCCCCGCTCAGCCTCGCACTTATGGCGCTGCCCGAGCCTGCCCTGCACTTGCTTTTTCCGGCGCAATACGCCGCGGCAGCGCCGGCGCTCCGCGTCGCGGCCGGCGGCACCATCTTCCTCGGCGTGGCCAGCTTCCTGGTGGGAGCGCTGCAGGCGATGGGCCGCGACCGGCGCCCCGCGCTGGTCGTGCTCGCAGCGGTTGGGGTCGACGTCATCGGGCTCGCGGTCAGCGTGCCGATAGGCTCGCGTGCCGGCGGGGTGGGTGCGCTCATCGCCGCTGCGAGCGCGTTCGATGTCGCCGTCGTGTTGGCGACGACGGCGCTGTTCGCCATGTGCTGGCGGCTCTTCCGCTGGCGGCTCAGCTTCCGCCGCACGGTGGCGTTCCTCATCTGCGCCGCCGTGTTCGTCGTATTGCTCGAGGTCATCCCCCACGAGAACCGGCTCGAGCTCATCGCCGACGGATGGCTCGCCGCCTGCGTCTACGTGGTGCTGACGCGAGTCTTGCGGCTGCTCTCGCCAGGTGACTTCGCCACGGTGCGCTCGGCGATTCCCATCGCGGGAGACACCTCGGACGCTGCGGGCCCGAACGTCTAGCGGTTCGTCGATAGTGCCGCAGACGGCTTAATTGATACCTTCCCTATAATGCTTCGTGTCACCGCTGGATGCGGTGCGGCGATGGGATTTTGGCGGGAACCCATTTTTTGGAGGAACGACCATTCGTGTCCTCACGGTAGTGACGGAAGCGCCGCCCGTACGCAGCGGTATCGCGTGTGTCGTCGATCGCCTGGCCACCGGCCTGCGCGAGCTCGGCGACGAGGTCGACGTGGTGACGACGGCAGACGTCGGTCGCTTCGAGTTCGGCGAGGTGCGCCTCACGGGCCTTGCGCGTCATTGGCCCGCGCTGCGACGCCGCCTCGCCAAGTACGACGTCGTCCACCTGCATGGGCCGGCACCAACGTTCTCTGATGCGTTCCTCACCCTCTGGCACACGCTGCCGCGCCACCGACGGCCGGCGCTGGTCTACACGCACCACTCCGACATCGCGCTGCCCGCAGCCAAGCCGCTCTGCTTCCTCTACAACAGCATCCACCGGCGGCTCGTGCGAGCGGCGAACGCCGTCGTGGTGTCCACGCCTTCGTACCGCACCAGCTTCGAGCCGTTCGGCCCCGAGAACGTGGAGGTCGTACCGTTCGGGGTCGAACCCAACGGTCATCTGCCACGGCGCAACGGCGAGCGGCTGACGGTTGCCTTCTGCGGCCAGCTGCGGCCGTACAAGGGCGTCGATGTGCTCATCCGTGCCGCGGCCGAGCTGCCCGACGTGCAGTTCGAGATCGCCGGCGACGGCCATCAGGCAGCAGAGCTGCACGAGCTCGCGGATGCGCTGGGCCTGAAGAATGTGGTGTTCCACGGCAGGATCAGCGACGAGGATCGCGACCTCCTGCTGCATCGCGCTGACGTCGTGGCGCTCCCCAGCACAACTCGAGCGGAGGCCTTCGGCATCGTGGTGCTCGAGGGTATGGCCGCAGGCGCAGTCCCTATTGCGAGCAACCTCGACGGCGTGCGCGACGTCGCCGGGCGCAGCGGGTTGCTCGTGACTCCGGGCCACGTGCGCTCC
>JBHEMA010000007.1:0-8121 GCA_046262795.1 Candidatus Dormibacteria bacterium
GCTCTGCGATATCGAGCGACCGCCGATGGCTGATCAACAGCACAAGGCAGTTGCGCGCTGGACGGAACGAGGGCATGGCGACTGGCCGGAACGCTTCGCTCATCTGACTTCGCCGCCGCAAGGCGTGTGGATTTGCGGCGCCGTAGCGCCACAGCATCCCGCTGTCGCCGTCGTCGGTTCGCGACGCGCGACGCCGGCCGGCATGGACATCGCCCGAGTCATTGCGCGCGACCTCGCAACCGCAGGTGTTCAGGTCGTCAGCGGTATGGCGCGCGGCATCGACGGCGCAGCGCATCGCGGCGCGCTCGAGGGTGGTGGCTCCACTGTCGCGGTGCTCGGATGCGGCATCGACGTGTGCTACCCGTCAGAGCACAGAGACCTGCGAGCAAAGATCGTCGAACAAGGCTGCGTCATCAGCGAAGAGGAGCGCGGCGCGAGTCCGCTGAAGTACCAGTTCCCCAAACGCAACCGGCTCATCGCAGCAGTCGCGGTCGCAGTTGTCGTCGTGGAGGCGACCGTCGAGAGCGGGGCGCTCAGCACCGCTCGCTGGGCGGCAGATCTTGGCCGCGAGGTCCTCGCCGTCCCAGGGTCCATCCGCTCGCCACAGAGCGAGGGCACGAACCTGCTCATCCGAGACGGCGCCCGGCCGTTTCTCCAGATCGGCGACCTCTTCGAGGCCGTGCCGGAGCTCGGGTCACTCGTACCACCGAAGGACGCTCGCGGCGGTCGGCCGGCGATGCCCGCCGGTTTGACCCCCGGCCTCGAGGAGATACTCAGGCGCATGGGGACGACCCCCGTGCTTCCCGACGAGCTCGGCGCCGCCCTCGGTCTGTCTGCAGCCGAGCTCGCAGCTCGTCTCGGGTCACTCGAGGTGACGGGGGCGATACTGTCCCTCCCGGGCGGCCGGGTGGCGCGTACCTTCTAATAAGGGGACGAGCCCGCAGCCCGGGACCCCGCCCGTCCAGGAACCAGCCAGATGCCAAACCGCCTGATCATCGTCGAGTCGCCGAGCAAGGCGCGAACGCTGTCGCGCTTCCTCGGTTCCGACTACACCGTGCTTGCCTCCATGGGGCACGTTCGCGACCTGCCCAAGTCGAAGATCGGCGTGGACGTGGACGCGGGGTTCGCCCCGCAGTACGAGGTCATCAAGGGCAAGGAGAAGCAGATCCGTGATCTCAAGACGGCCTCGCGCAAGGCCCAGGCGACGCTGCTGGCGGCCGACCCGGATCGCGAGGGCGAGGCGATCGCGTGGCATCTGGCAGAGGCGCTGGGCCTCAAGGATCCCGACCGGATCGTCTTCCACGAGATCACCAGACCGGCCGTCGAGGCCGCTCTCAACCACCCGCGCAAGATCGATCGCTCGCTCGTCTCGGCGCAGGAAGCCCGCCGGGTCATCGACCGGTTGGTTGGCTACCGGCTCTCGCCCCTGCTGTGGCGCAAGGTCCGTGCCGGGCTGTCGGCGGGACGCGTGCAGTCGGTCGCCGTGCGCCTCGTCGTCGATCGCGAGGCTGAGATCGAAGCGTTCGTCCCGGTCGAGTCGTGGACGGTCGATGCGGTGCTGGCCAAGGACGGCGGCAATCCGTTCAAAGCCCGGCTGATCGGCAGGCGCGGCGACGAGAGCACAGGCGACCGCGAGAAGCTCGAGCTCGGCACTGAGCAGGAGGCCCAGGCGGTGCTCGAGGCGCTCGGGCTCGACGCCGACCGGCGGGTCACCGATCGCACGCCCGCGTTCATCGTGCGTGGCGTCGAGACACGCGAGACGTCACGTCAGGCTCCGCAGCCATACACCACGAGCGCGATGCAGCAGGACGCGAGCACGCGGCTGCGTATGTCGCCGAAGCGCACCATGAGCGTCGCCCAGGAGCTGTACGAGGGCGTCGACCTCGGCAGCGCCGGTTCCACCGGTCTGATCACGTACATGCGCACGGACTCGACGCGCATCACTGATCTGGCACGCAAGGACGCCGCGACGTACATCGGTAAGGAGTTCGGTCAGGAGTACGTCCGCACCGGCCAACCGAAGCAGAAGAGCGCGCCGGTGACGCAGAACGTGCAGGACGCGCACGAGGCGATCCGCCCGACCGATGTTGCGCGCACGCCGGACTCTGTCCGCCAATACCTCTCGCAGCAGCAGCTTCGGCTGTACGACCTCGTCTGGCGGCGCTACCTCGCAAGCCAGATGAGCGCAGCGCGCTACCTCAACACGCGCGCCACGATCGACGCTGCCGACTTCGTCTTTCGCGCCTCGGGTTCGGTGGTCGTCTTCGACGGATTTCAGCGCGTTTGGAAGCGCGATGACGACAGGGACAAGGAGGAATCCCTGCCGGCGCTTGGGGCCGACGACCGCCTCGCATGCACAGAGATCCTCGCGGAGCAGCACTTCACGCAACCACCGCCGCGATACACCGAGGCATCGCTCATCAAGGAGTTGGAGGAACGCGGCATCGGGCGTCCGTCGACGTATGCGCCCATCCTGGAGACGATCCAGGATCGCAACTATGTGCGCCAGGAGGACCGTCGCCTGCATCCGACGGAGCTCGGCAAGACGGTCGACGGCGTGCTGCGCACGAACTTCCCGGACATCGTTGACGTCGCCTTCACCGCGGAGCTCGAGAAGCGACTCGACTCCGTGGAGGACGGCAAGCGCAAGTACGAACCGACTGTGCGGGACTGGTACGAGCCGTTCGCAGCCACGGTCGCCAAGGCCGAAACCTCCATGCAGCGCGTGAAGGTGCCGGCGCGCGAGACTGGTGAGGAATGCCCCGAATGCGAGATCGGCAAGCTCGTGGTGCGGGAGGGGAAGTACGGCGAGTTCATCGGCTGCTCGCGCTATCCGGAATGCACGTACATCAAGGACAAGCGCGGCGCGACCGCCGAGCCGACCGGGGAGATGTGCCCGCAGTGCGGCAGGCAGCTCGTCACGCGGCAGAGCCGGCGCGGTCCGTTTGTCGGATGTTCCGGCTACCCCGAGTGCACGTACATCAAGGGACGCAGCGCTGCATCAGACGGCGCTGGGTCGAGCGATGGCGCAGCGCAGGAGCAGCTCGGCACGTGCCCGGAATGCGGCAAACCGCTGGCGCGCAAGAGCGGACGGCGCGGCTCGTTCGTCGGCTGCACCGGGTATCCGTCGTGCAAGTACATCCAACCGGGCTCCGCTGGTGCGCGCACAGCGGCGGCGGCGGAACCCACCGGCGAGACATGTCCCGAATGCGGTAAGCCGCTGGTACGCCGTCAGGGCCGCTACGGGCCGTTCGTGAGCTGCTCTGGGTACCCCGCGTGCAAGTACCGGCCACCGCGTGGTGCCGAGCGCGAGAAGTCCGGAGCGGTCGCGTGACCAGAGCACATGCGACGACGATCGTCGCCGTCAAGCGCGACAACCAGATCGCCATTGCGGGCGACGGTCAGGTGACCGTGGGCGACGTGGTCATGAAGCAGCGTGCGTCGAAGGTGCGCCGCATGTTCCACGACCAGGTTGTATGTGGCTTTGCCGGCGCAGTGTCGGACGCGCTCACCCTGTTCGACAAGTTCGAGCAGCACCTCGA
Organism: Candidatus Dormibacteria bacterium; assembly: GCA_046262795.1. Taxonomy (GTDB): domain Bacteria; phylum Chloroflexota; class Dormibacteria; order Aeolococcales; family Aeolococcaceae; genus JAFALX01. The sequence continues at coordinate 3,543 of JBHEMA010000007.1, forward strand.
GCGCCATCAGGGAAACCTGCTCCGCGCCGCCGTCGGCCTGAGCAAGGAGTGGCGCACCGACAAATACCTGCGCCACCTCGAGGCCAACCTCATCGTCGCGGAAGGCAACCGCCTGCTGCTGTTGAGCGGTGACGGCGAGGTCATCGAGCCGGACGAGAACGACGGCGTTGCCGCCATCGGCAGCGGTGGACCGTATGCGCACGCCGCCGCACGCGCGCTCCTCGACAACACGCCGTTGAGCGCTGAGGAGATCTCGCGGCGCGCGCTCGAGATCGCCGCGCGGCTCTGCATCTACACCAACGACAGCATCACGGTGGAAACGCTCACCGTGGAGCCGGAGTCGCTGCCCGCGGTGATCTCGGCGTGAGCACGCTGGAGCAGCTCCCGCCGCAGCTTCCGGTGCAGGACGTCCCATCGAGCAATGGGAGCACCAACGGCACGGGCGAGCAACCGCCCGCGGAAGCGACAGGCGCGGCACCCGTTGCGCCGCCCGGCGACATCGTGGAGGAGGTCGCGCGTGAACAGCTGCGGCCCGTCGATGTCGTGCGCCGGCTCGACGAGTACATCATCGGGCAGCACGACGCCAAGAAGTCCGTCGCGATTGCGCTGCGCAATCGCATCCGACGGCAGATGCTCTCCGACGACATGCGTCACGAGGTGCTCCCGAAAAACATCCTCATGATCGGCCCCACCGGTGTCGGCAAGACGGAGATCGCGCGACGCGTTGCCCGACTCACGGCGTCACCGCTCATCAAGGTGGAGGCCACGAAGTTCACCGAGGTCGGGTACGTCGGCCGCGACGTCGAGTCGATCGTGCGTGACCTGCTCGAGCAAACGATCACCGAGGTGCACAACGACCGCATCGCCGAGGTCGAAGAGCACGCCAAAGAGCTCGCCAACTCGCGCATCCTCGACCGGTTGCTCGACGCTGAAGAACGCAATGCTCCGGCGGCGCAGAAACCGGAGACGCCTCTCGAAACAGAAGACGCGACAAAGGCTGCAGACGCAGCAGCGCGGCGTCGCCGGCGGCTGCGGCGCCGGCGCTTGCAGAAGCGGTTGCTGAGCGGAGAGCTCGAAGAGCGCTTCATCGACATCGAGATCGAGGAGCCGTTCCAGCCGGCGTTGGAGGGATTTGCCGGCACCGGCCTCGAAGAGGTCGGGTACTCGCTGAGCGACTTCTTCTCGCAGATGGCGCCCGTTCGCAAGCGTCAGAAGCGCATGTCGGTGAGCGACGCGCGCACCGTGTTGATGCAGGAGGAGACCGACCGGCTCATCGACATGGACCGCGTGTACGACGACGCGATCAAGCTCGTCGAGGACGATGGCATCGTGTTCATCGACGAGGTCGACAAGATCGCGGGTCACGCATCCGATCACGGACCAGACGTGAGCGGCGAGGGCGTGCAGCGCGATCTGCTGCCGATCCTCGAGGGGTCCACCGTCCATACGCGCTACGGCGCGGTGCATACGGACCACGTCCTGTTCATCGCGGCCGGCGCGTTCACCGCTTCACGCCCGAGCGACCTAATCCCCGAGTTCCAGGGGCGATTTCCCATTCGCGTCGAGCTCAAGGCGTTGAGCGAGGACGACCTCGTGCGCATCCTCACCGAGCCGAGCAACGCGCTCACCAAGCAGTACACGGCACTGCTTGGAACCGAGGGCGTCACCCTCGACTTTCAAGCCGATGGCATCCGCGAGCTGGCGCGCCAGGCGCATCTGGTCAACGAGGAGGACGAGAACATCGGCGCGCGGCGCCTGTTCACATTGATGGAACAGGTGCTCGAGGAGGTGTCGTTCCGCGCGGAGCACTTCGTCGGCCAGACGGTCGTCATCGACGCCGGGTACGTGTCCGACCGCCTCGGCGATCTGGTCCGCAACCAGGACCTCCGCCACTTCGTCCTCTAGCAGCCGCCGTTGACCGTGAACTGCCCCTGGTAAACTGGGCTCATCTCACACGCGCGGTAGCACGCGCCCGGTGGGTGCCCCGCTGTGGGGACGCCGGCGCGGTCGACGCCACGCGGAGGCAAACACCCACACACAAGGAGGAGCGGCATGCCCGCGGTCACCCTCCGCCAGCTGCTGGAGTCCGGCGTCCACTTCGGCCATCAGACCAGCCGGTGGAACCCCAAGATGCGCCCGTACATCTTCACGGCGCGCAACGGCGTCCACATCATCGATCTCGAGAAGACGCAGCAACAGCTTGACGCTGCCAGTGACTACGTGCGCGACCTGGTTGCCGGTGGTCAGAAGATCCTGTTCGTCGGCACCAAGAAGCAGGCGCAGGACGTCATCGAGGAGGTTTGCCAGCGCACCAACCAGCACTACGTCACGCATCGCTGGATGGGCGGCATGCTCACCAACTTCAGCGTCATCCAGAAGCGGCTCAAGCGGCTCGCCGAGCTACGTCAGATGAACGAGCGCGGTGACTTTGAGCGCATGAGCTCGAAAGAGGCGAACGACATGCGCGACGACCTCGATCGCCTGGAGCGCAACTTCGCCGGCATGGCGGAAATGAAGCGGCTCCCGGGAGCGCTGTTCGTCATCGACTGCAAGAAGGAGCACATCGCCGTCAACGAGGCGAACAAGCTTGGCTTGCCGATCGTCGCCATCACCGACACCAACTGCGATCCCGACGAGGTGCAGGTGGTGGTGCCGGGCAACGACGACGCGATCCGCAGCTGCCGGCTGATCGTCAGCGTCATCGGTGAGGCGATCGCGGAAGGACTGCAGCAGCTCAGCGAGCGCGAGCTCCGCGAGCGACAGGAGATGGAACGAAAGGACGCCGAGCAGGCGGCCGCTGCCGCGGCAGCCGCGACTGCGTCGCCCGCGCCTGAGCCGCTCGCGGCTACCGGCGTCGGGAGCGCCGGCTGATGGCCGACGTCACCGCGGCGATGGTGAAGGAGCTCCGCGACAAGACGGGTGCCGGCATGATGGACTGCAAGCGCGCGCTCCAAGAGAGTGGCGCCGACGTGGAGAAAGCGGAGGACTGGCTGCGAGTCAAGGGCCTGTCGAAAGCCGCGGACAAGGCCGGCCGAGCCACCAACGAAGGCGCCATCGAGGCGTACATCCACAACGCGGGTGGCATCGCGAAGCAGGGCGCGCTCGTCGAGCTGCAATGTGAGTCCGACTTCGTCGCCAAGACCGACGATTTCAAAAAGCTCGCCAAAGAGCTTGCATTGCAGGTGGTGGGCGCGCGACCGCAGTACGTCGGGCCCGACGACGTGCCGGCTGACGTCATCGAGCGAGAGCGCGCCGTCTACCGCGAATCCGTGCAGGGCAAGCCCGAGAACATCGTCGACAAGATCCTGCAAGGCAAGCTCAACGACTTCTACTCGAAGGTCTGCCTCCTCGAGCAGCCGTACATCCGTGACGACAAGAAGAAGGTGAAGGATCTGGTCACGGAGGCGGTGGCGAAGCTCGGTGAGAACATCACCGTTGCACGGTTCGCCCGCTTCGCGGTCGGTGAGGAAGCAACGACGGCCGGCAGCAACGGCACCGGGCCGGCGCACGTGTGAGCACGGAGATCGTCGCAACCGGGGTACCGCAAACGCTCCAGGCGACGGACACGGGACGCGCGCCGGTGTTCCATCGCGTCGTGCTCAAGCTCGGCGGCGAGGCGCTCCTCGGGACCTCGTTGCACGGCATCGATCCCGCGGCGACGCTGCGCATCGCCGAGCAGATTCAGCGTGTGCACGCGCATGGCATCGAGGTTGCCATCGTCGTCGGCGGTGGGAACATCGTGCGCGGGAGCGAGGCGAAGGAGGAGGGGCTCGACCGCGTCACGGGTGACTACATGGGCATGCTCGCCACCGTCATCAACGCGCTGGCGTTGCGCGACGCCATCGAGAAGCTCGGCATGCAGTCACGCGTGCAGAGCGCGATCTCAATGCAGCAGGTCGCTGAGCCGTTCATCCCACGGCGTACGATCCGGCATCTCGAGAAAGGGCGCGTCGTCATTCTCGCCGCCGGCACCGGCAATCCGTTCTTCACCACCGACACGACGGCGGCCTTGCGCGCCGCGGAGATCGGTGCCGAAGCGCTGCTGAAAGCCACAAAGGTCGACGGCATCTACACCGCGGATCCGTTGAAGGACGCGACCGCCACGCGGCTACCGCATCTGACGTACCTCGACGTGCTCAACCGTGGGCTCACCATCATGGACAGCACCGCCGTCACGCTGTGCATGGACAACCGGATGCCCATCATCGTGTTCAACCTGTTGACCGAGGGCAACATCGCTCGCGCCGTGCGGGGTGAGAGGATCGGCACATTGGTCAGCACTCCCGAGGACGAGCACCGCTGAGGTGCCGGCCCTCGGGGGGACCAGAGCGGAACGATCAGCACAGGAGCAGCCGTGATCGACGAGACTCTCTTCGAGGCCGAGGAGAAGATGGAGAAGGCCGTCTCGGTCACTCGAGAGGACCTCAACACGGTGCGGACCGGCCGGGCCAACCCGGGCATGTTCTCCCGGATCGTGGTCGACTACTACGGCTCGCCCACCCCGCTGAACCAGCTCGCGTCGATCAGCGTGCCGGAGGCGCGCATGGCGGTGATCAAGCCGTACGACGCGAGCCAGCTC
>JBHEMA010000008.1:0-2936 GCA_046262795.1 Candidatus Dormibacteria bacterium
GCGTGTCGGCACCGTGGGCACGGGCGTGGCGGTCCAGTTCTATCTGAGCGATCTCGCCGGAGGGCGCCCGAGCGGCGTCGCCATCGGCCTGGTGGCAGGGACCCAGGCGCTGGCCGAGGCGCTCTTTGCCCCGGCACTCGCCCGCTACGCCGACCGACTCGGCCGTCTGCTCTTCATCGTCGCCGGCCCGCTGATCGCGGCGCTGGGGGTCCTCATCGTCGCCGGCTCCACGACTGCGGTGCACGTCGCGTCGGCGCGGCTGCTCGAGGGCATCGGCGCGGCCGCATTCGTCCCCACCGCTCTCGGGACCATTGCCGCAGCAACGGCGTACGACCGCAGCGGACGCGCCCGCGCCTCAGGTGCGTTCGACGGCGCGACGCTCGCCGGCTATGCGGGCGGTTTCGCGGTCGGGCCCTTCGCTTACCACAGCCTCGGGCGTTTTGCCTTCGTGCTGCTCGCACTGCTCTACGTGGCTGCTGCGCTCGTCTGCCTCTGGCTCGTCCCGCGCATGCCACCGCAGCCGGTGAGCTCGCTGCGCACCGTGCTGCGCGCCGTGTTCGGGCCCGGCCCGATGCGCGCGTTCCTCCCAGCGTGGATCGGTGTGTTCGCGTTACTGGGTGCGTTCAGCGCGCACATACCGGCGCTGCTGCGCCATGCCGTCGTACCGGGTCAGGCATTGATGCATCATCTCGACGAGCGATTCATCGGTGTGTTGCTGGTCGGTGGGATCGTGCTGTTCCTCGTCGGTATCGCGTTGTGGACGCCTCTGCTCGCGCACACGCGACCGACGTTGATCATGCAGCGCGCCTTGCCGGGTGCGCTCCTGATCATCGGGTCACTGTTCGCGCTGAACCACTTCGGCTTTGGAGCTTCGCCGGTGGGACTCCCCCTGCTCGCGCTCGGCATCGTGTGGCTTGCGGGATTCGGTCCCGCGGCAGTGACATACCTCGCCGATTGCTCCGAGGCGCTCGCCGCCGATCGCGCTGCGCTGATGTCCTTCTACACGGTGACGCTCGCCGCCGGCGGCCTGATTGGCGCCGTCGTCGGTGGCGTCGCCATCCGTTCCTTCGAGGCAGACGGTCTGCTTGGGCTGCTCCTGGTCATCTTTGTGGTGACCTTCGCCTTGGTGCTTCGGCTTGGGCATGACACCGCCGGGCAGCCGACGGTGGCACCGACCCCTGCCGCGGGCTGATGTCGCCGGGCGACGCCAGAGCTACCAGGCCCAGGCCTCGGGCGCTGGACCGTGTGCCGGGAAGATCTCGTCGAGGCGATGCAGCGTGCTCTCGTCGAGCTTCGTTTCAGGGACCGGGAGTGACTCCTCCAGCTGCTCGATGGTGCGCGGCCCGATGATCGGCGCGGTCACACCCGGCTGATGCAGCAGCCACGCGAGCGCTATGACGGCCGGCGGCGTGCTGAGCTCGTGGCACAGTGATTCGTAGCGTTCGATCCGGTCACCCTGCTCGCGCAGGCGCTCCTGCGTACGTTCTGATGTGGCACGGCCGCTACGATCCTGCTTCGCGAGGATTCCGCCGAGCACGCCGCCGAACAACGGACTCCAGGGAATGACTCCGACACCGCAGGCGCGCGCCGCCGGCAGCACCTCCTCCTCTGCGTTGCGGACTGCAAGGTTGTACAGGCATTGCTCGCTGACGAGTCCCATGAAATGACGCTCGCGTGCAGCGCACTGCGCTTGCGCGATGTGCCATCCGGCGAAATTCGACGACCCGACATACAGCACCTTGCCCTGTTGCACCAGCGTCTCCGCCGCCTGCCAGATCTCATCCCACGGGGCATCACGGTCGACGTGGTGCATCTGATACAGGTCGATGCGGTCGGTCCGCAGCCGTCGCAACGATGCCTCGCATGCAGCGACGATGTGCCGCGCACTCAGACGGCCGTCGTTCGGCCAGTCACTCATCGTGCCGTAGACCTTGGTGGCGATGACGACCTTCTCTCGGCGTTGACCGCCCTTCGCAAACCACCGTCCGATGATCTGCTCGGTGACGCCTTCGCCCTTCTTCCATCCATAGACGTTGGCGGTGTCGAAGAAGTTGATGCCGGCCGCGATCGCCGCGTCCATGATGGCGTGCGCATCCGGCTCCGTCGTGTGCGGTCCGAAGTTCATCGTGCCGAGACACAGGCGGCTCACGAGCAGACCCGACCGGCCGAGATGTGTGTACTGCATGCGTCCTCCGCTGTCGCGGCGGACGCCTCAGTCGTCAGCCGCCGGTTCGATCGTCTCGGTATCCACTCTACGAAGTGCGTGAGTGATCACGCGGCTGCCGAATCCCCGGCGCTGCAGCGCGGCGGCGATACGGTGCCGCGTACGGTCGTCGACGCGGCGACCGCCGGCCTCGCGGTCGTATAGCTTCTGCGCCAGCGCAGCAGCCGCCTGCTCCTCGGCATCCTCATCAATGGCGCCCAGTGCGGCCGCGGCGTCGTCTCCGTCGATCCCGCGCTTGCGCAGCTCTGCTACGACGCGACCGCGGCCATGCCCGGCACGCTGCTGTCGCGCGGTCAACGACATGGCGAAGGCTGCATCATCGACGTATCCGAGCTCGCGACACCGCTGCACCGCGTGCTGTGCCGCACTTGCGGAGAACCCCCGGTGCCGCAGCCGCCGCTCCAACGCCGCCGCCGCCTGCGATGCACCACCAAGAATGCGCAACGCCGCTGCTTCGGCAGCGTTGACGTCGTCCGGATCGTTGACAACGGCAGTTCGGCGTCTCATGCAGCTGGGCGCTGCGTACGCGGAGGACAGGACGCTGGCAGTCGAGGCGTCACGCAGCGGGTCGCAGACTGCCGCGGCGATGTGGTTGGACGAAGGCGGCACACCAGAAGCGAGAGCTTCTCGGAGCCGCGCCGAACGTCCTCGGAGCGTGGGGCGCGGCGAGAGAGAGCGGCGGCCCCCAGCGGGGGCCGAACGCGACTCTCGC
>JBHEMA010000009.1:0-7485 GCA_046262795.1 Candidatus Dormibacteria bacterium
TCGGGAATCTGCTGTGAGCTGAACCCGGAGGCCGCCAGGTAGCGGTCCGCGACCCAGGGCAGCAGGCGGTTCCCCCAGATCGTCATCACGGTGGGCGCACCCACGTACATCTGACGCCTGGTGCTGTGCGCGGCGTGCACCACCGCCTCCGCACAGACCTCTGGCTCGTAGATGGGCGGCACGGGCTGCGGGTGGTGCGGCATCTTGTTGCGGCAGTGGACGAACTGCGGCGTGTTGACACCGGGTAGCTGCACCATCGAGATGCGCACCCGGCTCTTGTCATGGATCAGCTCGGTGCGCACCGATTCGAAAAATCCCTTGATCGCATGCTTCGCGCCGCAGTACGGCGCCTGCAACGGAATACCGCGATACGCGAGCGCGGACCCGACGAGCACGATTGCGCCCCGGTCACGCGGACGCATGCGCCGCAACGCGGCGCGTGTGCCCCAGACTGTGCCGAGATACGTCACCTCGGTCGCGCGCCGGTATTCGTCCGGCTCGATCTCGCTGAACGGTGCGAAGACCGTCGTCATCGCATCGTTCACCCAGATGTCGATGGGACCGAGCTCTTGCTCCACCGCATCGGCTGCTCGTTCCACCTGCTCGTGATCAGACACGTCTGCTGGCAGCGCGAGCGCGCGACCGCCCGCCGCTTCGACATCGCGGCGCGCACCATCGAGCCCTTCGGTGCTGCGCGCGAGCAACCCGACCGACGCGCCGCGCGCAGCGAAGGCGCACGCGACTGCGCGGCCGACCCCGGACGACGCGCCCGTGACGACGACGACCTCACTCATGCACCACTCAGCGTATCGAGGCGTACCGATGCAGTGCGGTGTCGCTGTGGGGACCACAAAGCGCCCGGCAGCGCGTGCCACCGGGCGCTTGCAATGACGGAAGAGTCAGGTCAGACGGCGGCGAGCTCGCGCGCCTCCTTCTCCACCGGCAGGCCGACACCGTTGCCCCACTCGCTCCACGAGCCGTCGTAGTTGCTGACGTCGTCGAACCCGAGCAGGTACTTCAGAACGAACCAGGTGTGTGACGAGCGCTCACCGATGCGGCAGTACGTGATCACCGGCTTGCCAGCGTCCACGCCCCGCGACTCGTACAGCGACCGCAGCTCGTCCACGGACTTGAACGTGTCGTCGTCCTGGATCGCCTGCGCCCAGGGAATGTTCACCGCGCCCGGAATGTGACCGGCGCGCTGCGCACCTTCGTTGGCGTACTCCGACGGCGCCGAGATGTCGCCGTTGAACTCCGCAGGAGAGCGCACGTCGACGAGTGTCACGGTCTGCTGCCCGACGACGTCGAGCACGTCGTTGCGGAACTTGCGAAGCGACGTGTCCGGCTCAGGCGCGCGGTACTGGCTCGCGGTGAACGCGGGTACCGTTTCAGTGATCTCACGACCCTCGTCGATCCACTTGCGCCGGCCGCCATTGAGCAGACGGATGTTGCGGTGGCCGTAGATCGTGAACGTCCAGTACGCGAAGGCGGCGAACCAGTTGCGGAAGTCGCCGTACAGCACCAGCGTCGTGTCCGGAGTGGCGCCGATCCGGCTCAGCACCTGCTCGAACTGCTCCTTCGAGAGGATGTCGCGACGCACCGGGTCGTTGATGTCGCGCTTCCAGTCGATGAGCACGGCGTTCGGAATGTGCCCCAGCTCGTAGGCGCTCGACGGGTCGTAGTCGACCTCGAGGACGCGGATCTGGGGTTCGTTGAGGTGCTCGGCCAGCCAGTCCGTGCTGACCAGGACCTCGGGATGCGCGTAGTCGGCCATGGAACGATCTCCTTGAACAGACGAGTTGACAGATGGGGGTGCGCGCGGCGGCGCGCTCAGCGCGTCGGTTGCGTGGGGCTCAGCCGGTACAGCCGGAGAGATCGCTGCAGCAGCGACCCCAGTCCAGCCAGAGGCGCCGGGCGAACCGGCGCGCGTGCATAGCCTCCATATCCGGCGCGATCCTACGAAATCCTGAGTGGCGCAGTCAACTTTCCGAGTGACCGCCCTTTCACGACGCCTTCGACGCGCACTGGGGGTGCGATTTGGGTGGTTCCTCCGATGTGTACGCCATCGATCCGGCCCAGAGTGTCGCCATCACCACCGACACCTTCGAGGAGGACCGTTCCATGGCAGTCGTCACGCCTGACGCATCGCCGGCACTCGACCTCACACCGATTCCACCCGCAGTGCACCACGAGCCGCTGCAGCTCGCCGACGACGTCTTCCTCGTCCGCCAGCTGGAGGGCGAGGGCACGCGGCCGATGTGCCTCGCGGTGAATTCGCTCGTCATCGCAGGCGACGAGCCGGTGATCGTCGACACCGGTGCTCGCAGCAACCGTCAGCAATGGCTGGAGGACGTGTTCAGCATCGTCGAGCCGCGCGACGTGCGGTGGATCTACATCTCGCACGACGATGTCGACCACATCGGCAACCTTGGTCCCGTACTGGAGGCGTGCCCCAACGCTCGGCTCATCGTCAACTGGCTCATGTGGCAGCGCACCGCAGCCGAGATGCGGCTGCCGCTTGCGCGCATGCGCTGGGTGGACGACGGCGAGCACTTCACCGCGGGCGATCGCACGCTCGTTGCACTGCGGCCGCCCACGTTCGATTCACCGACGACCCGTGGGCTCTTCGATACAAAGAGCCGCATCTACTGGGCGACAGACTCGTTCGGTGCGCTGGTGCCGCATCACGTCGACCGCGTCTCCGACCTACCCCTCGAAACGTTCCAGATGGGATTCACGGGGTTCAACCGCACGATGGCACCGTGGGTGGCCCTCGTCGACGAGGACAAGTTCGCCAACAGCGTCCAGGCCATCCGCGCGCTCGAGCCGTCGTGCATTGCGAGTTGCCACGGACCCGTGCTCGACCCGCCGCAATTCGAAACGGCGTACTCGGCGATGGAGCATCTCCCCGCCGCGCCGGCGATGCCGATGCCCGGACAAGAGCAGCTCGAGGCGATGCTCGACGCAATCACCCACGGAACCGCCGGCGCGAGTCATTGAGGCGAGACGACCGGGGTGAGCATGCTCGCTGAAGCACCCGCAGTCGACACGGCGCCGCGCGATAACGAACGCCTTCGGGTCGACCTGTTCAGTGACGCGGTGTTCGCGGTTGCTATCACGCTGCTCGTCCTCAACCTGCCTCTGACCAGCGCGTCGGGCTCGTTGCTCGACGCACTCGCCGATCGTTGGGCTGCGTTCGCAGCGTTCGGCATCAGCTTCGCCATCATCGGCTGTGTCTGGGTCTCACACTTCCGACTGCTGCGCAACGTGCACACGCCCAGCGGACCATTCCTGTTCCTCAACCTTGCAGTCCTGCTGACCGTGGTGCTCGTGCCGTTCGGCACATCGACGATGGCGACCTTCGTCACCAAGGCGGACTCCGAGTCGCACATCGCCGCGGCGTTGTTCGCGAGCGTTCTGGTGTTGATGAGCGTCGTGTTCGGGGCGCTCAACCGCTTCGTCGTGCGACAGGAGCGGCTTCCGGTACCGCGCGCGCGCAGTGTACGTGCGCGCCTGGATCAGCTTCGTCCGATGTATGGGGCGGTGATCAACACCATCGGGATCGGCGTCGCTTTCGTGAGTCCGATTGCGGTGCTGTGCATGACGGCGGCGGTCGCGTTCTTCTACTTCGTCGACTCGATCAGCAACGAGCGGGCCTGCTGACGCCTGTCACGCCGTCCACACGGCGCCGAGTGCCCCCGCGAGCGCGGCAACCTCAGCGCGGCTGCGCAGCGCGAGCTTGCCCAGGATGCTGCTCACGTGGTGCTCTGCAGTTTTCGGTGTGATGAAGAGGCGGTCGGCGATCGCGGCGTTCGACATGCCCAGTGCGAGCAGGTCGAAGACATCGCGCTCGCGGCGGCTCAATACGTCCAATGGATGCGCGGGCGGTGGCGTGACCTGTGCACGCTCGCCCATGCTCTCGAGGAGCGCCGCGGCGCGCTCTGCGCTCGACGCATCGACGCGTTGAAAGATGCTCAGCGCCGCAGTGGCGTCGGCAATCGCGGCCGAACGATCGCGCGGCGCCTCCAGGCGTGCGAGCTCGAGGTGCAGCGCTCCCTGCAGCATCGGCCAGCCACCATCGTGCAGCGCGACGAGGGCCGCTTCGAACGAGCGGCGCGCCGAGTCGGTTTCGCCGCGATGCAGAGCGATTCGTCCTTCCGCTTGCGCTGCGAGTGCGGTGAGGGCGGGAAGCTCGCTGCTCTGCGCGGCGTCTTGCAAGCGAGCGAGCGGCTCCTCTGCGCCTTCCATGCGATCGCCGGCCAGCTCCGCCTCGACGAGGACGGCCAGCAGTCGCGCGGCGCGCAACCTGTCGCCGCCGAGCATGCGCAGACCCTGACGCGCAACCGCCGCTGCCAGGTCATGATCGCCGCGCGCAAGGTGCAACCGGGCCAGCGGTGTCATCGCCTCGACGCGGTCGTCCTTGCCTTCGAGCAGCGTGGTGGCGGCATCGAGCCGGCCTTGTTGTACCAGCAGGTCCGCAAGTGCCGCGGCGCTGGCAACACGGTTGCTGCGGCCATGGTGCATGGCGAGCGCCGTGCTCAGCCGCAGCGCAACTTCCGCTTCCGTCCACCGTCCCATCTCGCATAGCACGGTGCCATATGCGATGCGGCAGTGTGTGAAGAGAAACGATGGTCGACGGTCGGGCGGTTGCACCGCGCCGAGTTCCTCGAGCGTGCTGAGCCACGCTTCGGCGCGCGGCAGGTCGGCGGCGCGTTCGCACGCGGACAGCAGGTCGCACACGATGGGCGATCCGACCATCGGCGTTGGGCACTCCCCGCTGCGCAGCATGACGAGCGCCTGATCAAGCCTCGCCATGCCCTCACGGATGTGTCCCAACGAGACGAGCGCCAGTCCGGAGTCGGCAAGTGCCTTGCACTCGAGCTCGACATCGCCAAAGCGCCGCGCAATGTCGAGCGCCCGATCGGCATTGATGCGCAGCCGCTCGGTGTCGGCAACATTGCATCCGACGAGCGGGACGAGCGCCCACCCCTGCTCGACGCATGGCGCCTCCGCCTCAACAAGGCTGACCGCCCGCGCGAGCCAGCCGTTGCCGACGGGCTGGTCGCCGATGCCATCGTGGTGCAATCTGCCCAGTGACATCGCGACCAGCGCCGCCTTGCGAACGTCGCCGCGCTCACGCAGCGCGTGATAGGCGCGCTCCATGTTGCGATCTGCTGACGCGACGAGCTGCGGATCGCCGCTGAACTGCTCCAGCAGCCCGAGCACGTGGCGAAGCTCCGGATCGTCCTCCCCTTCGGCGAGCCGGCGGCCGAGCATCTCGCGCAGCCCGACGAAGTCGAATCGGCACAGCGCGGTCTCGACCTCCGGCGCTTCCAGCGAGGTCAGGTATGGGTACACACCGGAATTCTCGCAGCAGGTGCGCTTCTCCCTAGACTGGGCCCGACATGGCAGACGACAACAGCTTCGACCTCGTCGTCATCGGAGCGGGCACAGGCGGGTACTCGACCGCGCTCCGCGGGGCGGGCCTGGGGCTCCGCGTCGCCATCGTGGAGCGAGCAGAGATGGGCGGCACGTGCCTCAACCGTGGGTGCATTCCGACCAAGGCGCTGCTCCACGCCGCCGACCTCGTCGAGGGAACGCGCGAGGGCGCGGAACGCTGGGGCATTCGCGCCACCGTCGACGGCATTGACTACCCGACCCTCGCGGCAGCGCGCGACGACGTTGTCGCCAAGAACGTCAACGGACTCGGGGCGCATCTGCGCGGCGACAACGTCACGGTCGTCAGCGGCGAAGGACACTTGGCGAGTCCGCGAGAGGTCGTCGTCGGCGACACGCGCCTGACGGCGAACAAGGCGGTTGTCATCGCGACGGGCTCAGCACCGGCGCCATTTCCCGGCCTCAATGTCGATGGACGGAGAATCCTCACCTCGGACGAGGCGCTGAAGCTCGATCACGTGCCGGCGTCGGCGGTGGTCGTGGGCGCCGGCTCGGTCGGCGTCGAGTTCGCCAGTCTCTGGAATGCCTTCGGGGCCAAGGTGACGTTGGTCGAAGCGTTGCCGACGCTGCTTCCACTCGAAGACGCGGATCTTGGTCGCGAGCTCGCCCGCTCCCTCAAACGCAAGGGCATCGACGTCCATACCGGTGCCAAGGTCAGCGACGTCTCGATCCGCGACGACGGGGTCGAGGTGACGATCGACGCCGGCAAGGAACCGGTGCGCATCACGGCGGAGCTGTTGTTGAGCGCAATCGGGCGAAAGCCCGTGACGAGCGGGTTCGGATTCGAGGACGTGGGCATCGCACTCGAGCGCGGCTTCGTCACGCCGTCCAACTGGGACACGCTGGAGACGAGTGTCGGCGGCGTGTACGCGGTCGGCGACATCCTGCCTGCGCCATCCCTGGGGCTGGCGCACGCGTCATTCGCCGAGGGCATGCGCGTCGCAGAACGCATCGCCGGTGCACGCACCTATCCGTTCGATTACAGCTGGGTGCCCCGCATCACGTACTCGAGCCCCGAGGTTGCTGGCGTCGGACTGACCGAGGCGCAGGCCAAGGAGCGCGGCGATGACATCGTCGTGAACCGAATGCCGTTCAACGGCGTCGCGCGTGGTCTCATGCTGGGACAAGGCGGATTCGCCAAGGTGGTTGCGGAGAAAGGCGGCGAGGTGCTCGGTGTCCATCTCATCGGTGCGCACGTCAGCGAGCTCGCCGCTGAAGCCATGCTCATCCGCGGATGGGGTGCGTGGCCGGACGACGTCGCCTATCTGATCCACCCGCATCCCACGCTCAGCGAGGCAATCGGTGAGGCGCACCTGACGCTTGCCAATCGCCGGCTGCACCAGGTCGTGATGAAGCAGGCGGCGGCGCCGCAACCCGCAGGAGTGAGCTGACTCCGTACCGTTTATTCCGGCGTCGCATCGACGAAGCGGGCGCCTAAGGTTGCGGCGAGCGTCCGGTGCGCGGCCGAAACGCCGATGAGGACGCACCGTGTGGGATCGAGAGCGTGGCGTCGCGTGAAGGCGAGCAACAGTCCTGGCAGCGGCGGACGGCACCAGCATAGCGGCGGCCCGCCACCGTGGAGACAGACCGCTCGCTCGACGATTCCCGGCACGCGCGTCATCAGGCGTTCCGCCGCTGCTGCCACCGCAGCCGCGTTGCCGTCGGGGCGCCAGGCGAAGACAAGCGCCGCCTGCTGACCGTCGATGGGCGCCACCGCCTCTCGCCACCGCGCGGTCTCGAGAACGTCAGTCGCAACGAAGGCACCGGCGCCATCGCCGTGTGCTGAAGATGCGCGCTCGAAGGGGACGCGCACGACCTCGGTGAAGCCCTCGTCAGCGGCGGGTGCCTCGAACTCGCGCACCGCGCGCATCTGTTGGGTCGGCGTGAGCAGGCCGGGCTCGCGTCGCGCCGCGTCGCGGAGTCTCGACGGCCCTGGAAGTGAGCCGAAACGGGTGAGCAGCCGCTCGACCATGTTGACCTGCGCCTGCGCGAGCGTGATGTCGACCCAGACGCATCGCACGCTTGCAC
>JBHEMA010000010.1:0-3628 GCA_046262795.1 Candidatus Dormibacteria bacterium
GCATCTGTATCAGTGTGGGCCCATCGGGCAGGTACACGGCGGACGCCGGAAGGTAGCGGTACGCCTGCCGATCCGAGAGCAATCCACCGATGAACGGCACCACGTGGTCGAAGTACAGGGCGTGACCGAAGCGCAGCACCCTCGATTGCGGTTGAGCGACCTCGAGAAAGCCCACGCGCCCCCCGGCGCGCAGCACGCGGGCGGATTCCGCGAAGCAGCGGCCGATGTCGGTGACATTTCGTAACGCAAACCCGCACGTCACGCCGTCAACGCTGCCGTCACGCAGCGGCAAGCGAAGGATGTCCGCGCGCATCAGCGGAGCGCGCGTATGTGCACGTGCCAGCATCCGGGCAGCGATGTCGACACCGATCGCTCGAAAGCCTGACCGTTGCAGCTCATCGCAGAGATCACCCGTGCCGCACGCGAGGTCGACCACGAGGCCGCCTCGAGCCAGGTCGAGAGCACGCACGGTGCGGCGCCGCCAGCGAACGTCGAGTCCAAGCGTGAGCACGCGGTTGAGCACGTCGTAGCGATCCGCGATGCGATCGAACATCGCTTCGACGTCGCGCGCCTTTTCCGAGGAGTCGGGCAGTGGCGTTGGCGGTTTCATGGTTTCCGTCACGGAGCAGAAAGATCCTGCCTGCTAGAAACGCGGTGCAGTGACCTTCGGGCATATTGATCGAGCATGACGCGCCCCGGACCCTTAGATGCCAGCTGAGCCGCAACCCCCGCCGCTCGGGCCTCCCGAATGGAGCGCGCCCGGGCCGTATCCGGATGCCTACGCGTATGACCCGTACGGTTACGACGCATATGGCTACGGGCCGTGGGCGTACCAGCCATGGATGCAGCCGCCGCCACCTGTGCGCCGGCGTAGCGCCGCACGTTGGCTGGTCGCCGTGCTGATGTTGGTCTTCATCGTTGCCGGCGCCGGCGCCGGCGTCGCCATCCTCGCGTCGCGCGGCGGCGTCATCCCGTTCACGTCGTCCGCCGGCAGGGGCGGCGCCGTGTCAGGCAGCGTGGACCAGGTCGACCAAGCGGTTGTCGATGTCACGTCGCGGTTATCGGGTGACCAGGGGGTCGCCGCCGGTACCGGCATGGTTTTGAGCTCGTCGGGGCAGGTGTTGACCAACAATCACGTTATCGAGGGCAGCTCCAACATCACCGTGCAGGTGAACGGCAGCGGCCCTCGATATACCGCGACCGTTGTTGGTGACGACCCAGTGCACGACGTGGCGCTGTTGCAGGTGCAGGGTGTGTCGAATCTCTCGATGGTGACGCTCGCTGACTCGTCAGCGGTCGCGGTGGGCGATGCGGTAACGGCGATTGGCAACGCACTCGGTCAGGGTGGAACGCCATCCGCCACCGACGGGAAGGTGACCGCGCTCGGCGAGACGATCACGGTGAGCGACGAGACCGGCGGCAGCGAGACGCTCAGCAACCTCATCGAGATGAACGCGCAGATCCAGCCGGGCGACTCCGGCGGTCCGCTGATCGACAGCGCGGGGAAGGTGGTCGGCATGGACACCGCGGCTGAGGTCAGCGGTTCGAGACGGCATTCACCGTCGACGGCCGGCTATGCCATCCCGATCAACGATGCGCTGAACATCGTGAAGCAGATTCAGAACGGTGGCGGCGGCACCGTGGAGACGGGGAACCCACCCGTGATCGGCGTCGAGGTGTCGACGAGTGACACAAACAGCACCGGCGTGCCTATCTCTGGCGTGCAGGCCGGATCTCCGGCAGACAAGGCGGGGATCCAGGCTGGTGACGTGATCACAGCCGCCGACGGCCATGCCGTGAACACATCGCAAGCGTTGCGCAACGCGATCCGGGCACACAAATCGGGCGATCAGATCAGCGTCGCCTGGCGCGACGCTTCGGGTGCGGCGCACACGGCCACGGTCACGCTGGTCGCGGGCCCGCCCGCGTAAGTCTCCGCCTTCCTAACCCGGCCGTGCCGCGGGGCGCGGGAAACGCGCCATCCGCGCCGTTGATATCATCGCTATCACTGATTCGTCTAGTGTCGATAACAGAATGACAGTGGGCGCCTAGGCCCGAGGTGATGCATGAGCGCTGTCGCGGCCGTCTCCCAGCCGGTTGACGACGCCCTCCAGAGCGCTCGAGCGGCCGGGCTTCGCTGGGTGGACGACTCCATGCCGGGGATCGGGCGCCAAGGCAAGCCAGGTGCATTCACGTACGGTGCCCCCGACGGCCGGCGTATCCGCGACACCGAGACGTTGCAGCGCATCAGCGACGCTGCGATTCCGCCGGCATGGACCGACGTGTGGATCAGTCCGCTGGGCAACGGGCACATCCAGGCGACCGGCCGCGACGCGCGCCGTCGCAAGCAGTACCGCTACCACCCTCGCTGGCGCGAGGTCCGTGACGAGCGCAAGTTCGCGCGGATGCTCGACTTCGGCGCCGCGCTCCCGCGCATCCGCGCGCGGGTCGATGCCGACCTGCGACGGTCGGGGTTAAGTCGCGAGCGCGTTCTTGCGGCCGTCGTGCGCTTGTTGGATCTCACGTATCTCCGTGTCGGAAACGACGAGTACGCGAAGGAGAACGACTCCTTCGGCTTGACGACGCTGCGTAACGAGCACGTGCAGGTGAAGGGATCGCGCGTACGTCTCCGCTTCAAAGGGAAATCAGGCGTTCGTCACGAGGTCTTCGTCGAAGATCCGCGCGTTGCACGAATCCTCGCGCGTTGCCAGGACTTGCCGGGCGAGGAGCTGTTCGAGTGGAGTGACGACGACGGTGCGCTGCACGCCATAACCGCTGACGAAGTGAACGAATACCTGCGCGACATTGCAGGTGGCGACTTCACGTCGAAGGACTTCCGCACGTGGGCCGCAACAGTGCTCGCCTGGACCGCGCTGCGCGATGCGGGCGTCAGTGACTCGAAGACGGCGGCGAAAGGCCAGATCGTCGCGGCGATCAAAGACGTGAGCGGACGCTTGGGAAATACGCCCGCGGTGTGCCGCCGCTGCTACGTGCATCCGGATGTGCTGACCGCGTACTCGGACGGATCGCTCGTCTCGGTGCGTGCGACCACCAGTGCAAGAAGGTCAAGACATGCCGACTTGAGCGACGATGAACGCGCGGTGCTGTCCTTCTTGCGGAAGCGCGGACTCGGTAACACCCACCGCGCTCGGCGCGTCAGTCGGGCAGGTCACTGAGCGGCGTCTGACGCACCCGGTCGCGCGGACCTGTGATCGTGAACGCCGCAAGGACAATGAGCGCGCCCCCGCAGACGACAAGGACCATCCGCTCCCAGCCCAAAGAGTTCACGAGCAGCAGCGCGGCCAAGGCACCAACGAACATGCCCGAGTACATGGCGAAACGGTATGCGCCGTTCGCACGGCCGAGAAGCCCGACAGGCAGTCGCTGTTGCATTGCGATTGCGCCGAGGATTTGCCATGCGACCGCGCTCAGTGAGCTCACAAGCAGGAACAGGCACGCCAAGAGGAAGTAATTCTCAAGAACAAATGCGCCGGCGAGCACGAGTTCGATGACGGAGAAGACGACGATATCGCGCCGGCGGATATGCCGGGGGTTTGGTCGCAAGAACGCGAGACTTCCAAGCACGCTGCCCGCGCCGACGGCGGCGTAAAGCCACCCGACGTAAGTG
>JBHEMA010000011.1:0-4651 GCA_046262795.1 Candidatus Dormibacteria bacterium
CACGCACTTCATCGTCTCCTACCTCATCGAGAACTTCGGTACCGACGAGCAGAAGCAGCGGTTCCTGCCGAAGATGGCGACCGGGGAATACCACGGCGCTTTCTCCATGAGCGAACCGGGCGCCGGCTCCGATGTTCAGGCGATCCAGACGCGCGCAATCCGCGACGACGGTGAGTACGTCATCAACGGCACCAAGATGTGGGCCACCAACGGCGAGCACTCCACTGTCGTCGCCACGCTCGTGAAGACGGATCCGGACGCACAGCCGGCGCACCGTGGCATGTCGTGCATCCTCGCGGAGAAGGAGTACCCGGGCTTCTCGTCGTCACGAAAGATCGAGAAGCTCGGCTACAAGGGGGTGGAGACCACGGAGCTCGTCTTCGAGAACAACCGTCAACCCGCTGCGAACCTGCTCGGTGGCGTCGAGGGTCAGGGTTTCAAGCAGATGATGGCTGCGATCGAGGTCGGTCGAGTCAACGTCGCCGCGCGCGGGGTCGGCGTGGCGCAGCGCGCATTCGAGCTGTCCATCGAGTACGCGCAGCAGCGCCAGGCGTTCGGTGTCGCCATCGCGCAGCACGAGGCGATCCAGTTCAAGCTCGCTGACATGGCGACAAAGATCGAAGCGGCGCGCCTGCTCACGAACTCAGCCGCACGTAAGAAGGACGCCGGCGAGCGCGCTGACGTCGAGGCCGGCATGGCCAAGCTGTTCGCCACCGAGGTGTGCTTCGAAACGGTAGCCGAGGCGCTGCGCGTGCACGGCGGCTACGGCTTTTCGAAGGAGTACCAGGTGGAGCGGCTCTATCGGGACGCACCGATGCTCGTCATCGGCGAAGGAACCAATGAGATCCAGCGTCTGATCATCGCCAAGGGTTTGCTGGACCGATACAGGCTGAAAAGCTAACCGGCTCACAGCGCTGCGGTCGTAACCATTGCGCGCGCGTCAGCGTTGTATTGCTGTGAACACACTCAGCCTGGAGCTCATCAAGACGGTGCAGTGCGAGCGCCTGCGTGACGCGCGAAGCCATCGTGTCCGTCACGAGGCGCGCGTCGCAGCGAGGGCGCGCCGCAACTCCCACTGACGCTCGGTCGCGACGCCTGCGTCGGGTAAGCGCGTGCGCATGACATCGATTGCGCGTTGGCTCGAGTCCGCCAGTAGGTAGCGGCGCCCGAGTTGCTGTGCGGCGGCTCCGGTGGTGCCGCTGCCGGCGCACCAGTCAACGACGAGGTCGCCCGGTCGAGACGACGCCGCAACGATGCGACGGAGGATGCCGACCGGTTTCTGCGTCGGATACCCGGTGCGCTCGCGCGACGACGTCCCGACGATGGTGTGCCACCACACGTCGGTGGGGAGCTTGCCCAGCGCTGCGCGCTCAGCGGTCTGTAGCCTAGGCGCCATGTAGGGAACGCGCTCGACCTCGCCCGTGTCGAAGTGATATGCGGACATGTCACGCACGTACACGAGGATCACGTCGTGCTTCGCGGGCCAGCGACTGCGAGACCGTGCGCCGTAGTCGTACGCCCAGATGACCTCGTTCAGAAAGCATTCGCGGCCAAACAGCTCGTCGAGCAGCACCTTGCAGTAGTGCGACTCGCGCGGGTCGACATGCAGGTACAGCGAGCCGTGCGCCGCGAGGATGCGCCGGCTCTCGACGAGCCGGGGACGAAGCCAGGCGAGGTAGTCGTCGAAGCTGTCGTCGTAGCCCTCTGTGCGCTCGACGGTGCTGCGGTAGCGACGGCCCGCGAACCCGCGCCGGCTGCCGTCGCCGTCTGTCTCCACGCGCGTGCGGATGCCGGCTCGGCGGCGGCCCGTGTTGAAGGGCGGGTCCGCATAGACGAGCCCGGCCACCGCGTCAGGCAGTCCGCGGAGCACGGACAGCGCCTCGCCGTGGACGATGGTACCGTTCGGCATCTCATGGTCAGGACGTCGCCGCATGGTGTGCGCCTACAGTAGAGGCGGGAATGGACGCGCGCGCACTCTCGTCCGCCACGGTCCTCGACGTGGACGGCGAGTCGAGACCGCTGGGTGAGCTCTGGTCGGACGGTCCGGCGGTCGTCGTATGGCTGCGGCACTTCGGCTGCATCTACTGCCGTGAGCAAGCGCAGGAGTACACCGCGCACGCACCGGCGCTGCGTTCTGCGGGCGTCCGTCTCGCCTTCGTCGGCAACGGCACGCCGCGGGCAGCGCGGTGGTTTCGTGACCGCTACGCGCCCACAGCGACCGTCGTCACCGATCCCGCGTTGCAGACGTACAAGCTCATCGGAGCGCGCAGCGGCTTGTTCAGCACCTTGGGGCCGCAAACCTGGGGGAGCGCGATCCGCGCCCTGCGCCGTGGCGCGCGCCAGGGCATGGTTCGCGGGCGTCCGTTCCAGCAGGGCGGGACACTCGTCGTCACTCCGGATGACCGCGTGCTGTACCGGCACATCAGCGCCGCGGCCGGCGACCATCCCGACGCGGCCGGTGTGGTCGAGGCGGCCTGCAACGCTTCGACCGGTGCCGACCGCGTTGCGCTTGCCACCGGCGGCTAGGAGCGCGCGTGCAGTTCGGCAGGTACTTCGAAGAGTTCGAGGTCGGCGCGACCTACAAACACTGGCCGGGCAAGACGATCACCGAATCCGACGACCACCTGTTCTGTCTCATCACGATGAACCACCATCCGCTGCATCTCGACGCCCATTACGCGAGCGAGAAGACGCAGTTCGGGCGCAACGTCGTCGTCGGTAACCTGGTGTACAGCCTCGCTCTCGGCATGAGCGTGCCCGACGTCAGCGGCAAGGCCATAGCGAATCTCGAAGTCGAGTCGCTCAAACACGAGAACCCGACGTTCCACGGCGACACCATCTACGCGGAGACGACGGTGCTCGACAAGCGCGAGTCGACGAGCAAGTCGGATCGCGGAGTCGTCTCGGTGGAAACGCGCGCGTTCAACCAGCGCGGCGAGCGCGTGTGCTCATTCCGCCGCCGCGTTATCGTGCCCACGCGATCGTTCGGCGAGCTGCAACCACCCGACGAGCGTCCCGGCCAAACGACGCCAGAGAGCGCCGGCTGACGGCATCGTCACGATGACCACAGCAGCGGCGCGCGCAGCCGCACGTTTCAACGTGCGCGCGCTGCTTCCCGGACCGGAGACTGCCCTGCGGGATGAGGTGCTGCGCCTGCGCATTCCGACGCACCGCCTGCCGCTGCTTGCGAGCCACGCGGCGGTCGAGGTGCTGACGCTGCAAGGGCTGACGATCGAGATGTCGCAGGCGCTCGCGAGCGTCATCGAGGAGAAGGGCGGTGCGCTCGTCACCAGCCCCGAAGCCACCGAGGCTGTCGTCATCGTGCCGCTGCTCGTTGCATCGCAGCTGCGCGATGCGCTCCACGTCTTCGGAGCCGACTTCGGGCAGCTCGGCGACTGCATCGGTGACGCCCTCGTCGCTCGTGGCGCTGCGCCCGCGCCGCTCACCGCTCGCGGACATCGCCTGGAGTTCGGCCGGCGGACGCTCGTGATGGGAATCATCAACGCCACACCCGATTCGTTTTCGGGTGATGGCCTTGCGCGCGATCGCGCCGCAGCCGTGAACCGAGCGCAGCAGATGGTCGAAGCCGGCGCAGCGATGATCGACGTCGGCGGCGAGAGCACGCGACCCAACTCCGCAACAGTCACTGCCGATGAGGAGCGGGACCGCGTGCTGCCGCTGGTCGAGCTGCTGGTGCGTGCGCTCGACGTGCCCATCAGCATCGACACACGCAAACCGGAGGTCGCCGCTGCCGCGCTCGACAGCGGCGCCGCACTGCTCAACGACATCTGGGGACTTCGCGCCGAACCCGAGATGGCACAGGTTGCGGCGGCGCATGCGGACTGCGGCGTCATCGTCATGCACAACCATCACGGCGTCGAATACGAGAACGTCATGAGCGACATCGCTGCGGCGCTGCGTCAGAGCATTGCAATCGCGGAGGACGCCGGCGTGGCCGCCGACCGCATCCTCGTCGATCCCGGGTTCGGCTTCGCCAAGACACCCGCGCAGAACCTCGAGGTGATGCGCCGGTTGCGTGAGCTGCGCGCCATCGGCCGACCGGTGCTGGTGGGACCTTCACGCAAGTCGACGATCGGCTTCCTCACAGCGGGCGCCGCCGCCGGCGATCGCCTCGAAGGCAGCCTTGCGCTCGCGGCACTTGCCGTGGCGGGGGGTGCTGACATCGTGCGCGTACACGACGTCGCCGAGACGGTGCGCGCAGTCGCCGTTGCCGACGCGGTGGTACGCGGCACGCCGTCCGACATTCTCGCGTTGCCGCCCCCGGGCCCGACGGGCTGACGATGGGCCCGCCTGCGAGCACCGACGTCGCATGGATCGCGCTTGGATCCAACGTCGGCCACCGAGGCCGCAACCTGCAGCGCTTGCGCGAACAGATCGAGCATCGTGACGCTCACGTCGAAGCCGCTTCCAGCGACATCCTCACGCGCGCCGTGGGCGTGCGTGGTCAGACCGATTACCACAACCAGGTGATCCGCGTGCGTAGCCGCACGCCTCTGACGCCGCACCAATGGCTCCAGCTGTGCAAGGACGCTGAAACCGCGGCGGGTCGCAAGCCGACCTACCACTGGGGCCCGCGCATCGCTGACGCCGACATCGTCTTGCTGGGCGAACGCGGCGAGCTCGTCGTCGA
>JBHEMA010000012.1:0-3845 GCA_046262795.1 Candidatus Dormibacteria bacterium
CCCCAGGCTCAGAGGGTGTTCGGGCTCACCGACAGACAAGGGCTCAGGGAGTTCCTCACACATCGTCTAGTGTTGCGATCGTTCATCGCTCTTGGTGGTATGGGGTTCGCGTTCGCAACCGTGTGGGGAGCCATCGGCGCGATTACGAATGGCCATACCATCGGGACGTGATGGCGGCGACGTGGCGCCGCGGGTGTCACGCCGCGTGCAGCAGCAGATCCAAGGTCGCGGGATCAATGTTGATCGGGTCCCGCCAGCTTGGCGTCACGGTCAGAGGATCACCGCGCTTGATGTGATAGCGCGGACGTACGAGCGTAATGCCCACTACGGCCCCTTGATCATCGAGGCGGATGGCGTGACCTTCGACAGATTCCGTGAAATCCGTAGCTGTTGAAGGGTCGCCGACGTGCATGTAGAGCACGTCCGCGTCCTCGTCGTAGAAGTTGTTATCGAAGGTGATGCCGTCAACAGTGATCTTCATGGCAGCTTTCTTCGCGGAAACGCGGTGATTACCCTGCCGCGTCCGCGCTCATAGACTACGACAACCTTGATCCAAGCGCTGGGGCCAACCGCAGCCCGGTAGAACCAAATTTCGTTTCCAGGCCGCTCGAACTGGGCGGTTGGATGGCGAACAGCGCGCAACACCTCGCTACGAAGGCTGCGCATTTCTTGATGCCTGTCGAGGATGTGCTGCCAATCCTTCTCGGCAAGCGTGACGCGGCGCCGCAGTGGATCGAGAGTGACATTCACACGTGGAATCGCACGCGAGGTGACGCGCGGCGCCGCGCGAGGCGCCTCGATTGCAAACTCGCCCAGTCCGAGCACGCGATCCATGATGTGGGCCGCGCGACGGACGTCAGGCGGTCAATGCGCCGCGGTTACACGCCGCCCGCGTGCGCTCAGTCCGTTCGCGTGTTGCGCCGGCGCCGCAGCGCCCACGCCGCACCGCCAGCGACCAACGCCGCTGGTACGAGCAACCCCGCCCATGCCGCTTCCGCCGTCTCTACCGCGAGTGGCTGGCCGCAATCGCCGGTGCCGATGATCGACGGGCCTCCCAGCTGGTCTGCTGACCGCACCGCGTTCGCGACGTGGTCGTCAGCGTAGGCAACGTGGAAGCAGCCTGTCGTCGGCGACACGGTTCCCATGATGAAGTCGGCGAGGTTGCGTCCACCGAGGCACGCGATGCCGACATCGCAGATGTCGCCGACGTGCATCGGTGTGGACGTCGCATTCAGATGCGTGAACGTTGCGGTGGCCACCGGCTGGGTCAGGTTGAGCGACTGCCCGATCCACAGGCTCCATGTGCAGCCCTGCGCCGGGACATTCGGCCCACCGGCGCCGCAGCCGCCCGCAGTGTTGTCGAGTTTGCCGTTGGGGAACACGTCCTCGAAGCTCGGCGTTCCCAGGTACGCCACGTCCACCTTGCCAGGATCGCCGGCCGCAATCGCCGGGAACTGATGCGTGCCGGTATCCGCGTTGACCTTGTATGCCGATGCGGCGCTGCCCGGAACGAGGCCGGTGCCGCCGTCCCAGTTCGGACCGCCGTCGGACGACCAGACGACATACGTGTCGTACTCAGAGTTGCTGTTCGTCGGGCAACCACCCGCGGAGTCCGGCGGGGCGCAGCTCGCAGGCGAGAAGCCCGGGTCGGCGTCGTATGCGATGTACGGGTTGCCCTGGTTGTCGAGCGTGAAGGCGACAAATGGTGTCGCCGCGTCGTGTGCCTCGCCGAGGTCGATGGCGAGCTGTGGCGTCCATGTGGAGCCGTTGTTGTCCGACCACGCCACGATCAGGTTGTGGAACGGCTGCTGCTCCGAGATGTTGCAGCCAGTGCCGAGGCTCTGCGGATCTGCCGCCTCCCACGCGACGTAGATGCGTCCGACGTGCGGGCCACCCTTGGCGATGGCGACCCCGGCGGGGATGGTGTTGCAGGCCGAATCCGCCGCCGCGACCGCTGCTCCGGCCACGCCATTCGGGATGGTGAAGTTCGCCTGCACGTCGATTGGCAGCCCGAAGCTGGCACCGCCGTTGGTGGAGATGTTCACCCAGATCCGGCTGGGCCCGTAGAAGTCGTGGTACATCAGCGCGACCACGGCGTTGTCGGTGGTGCCGTTCGCGGGAATCGACGCGTCCACCCAGGGACGGTCGACGCCGAACGGGTTGCAGTCTGTGCCGCACTGGTTTCCGCCGACGTTGATCGGATTGTTGCCGTAGATCCAGGTGGCGCCGGCGTCATCGTGCGGATCCTTCGTCTTCCACACGTCCGCCTGGAGCGGCGCGTTCGACTGGCTGCCCGCGAGATTGCACATGTACAGCGAACCCGCCTGGTCGGTGGCGACGCAGTCGTCGCCGGTGCCGTCGAGGTTCTTGCCCGGGCTCCAACCGGAAGCACCGTCCGGCGAGCGGAGCGGCTGCAGCGCGAGCAGCGAGGCCGCATAGAGTGTGCCGTCGGGAGCTGACGTGATGGATGGTTCGCCGGCGAAGCTGCTGATGTTGGTGAGGCTGAAGTCGAGCGGCGAGCTCGCGCGGGCCTGCGTTGCCGATGCGCCGAGCACGGCGGCCCCCATCGCGATCGACACCACCAAGCCGCGGCGAATGTTTGTCCGGTGCATGGATTCCCTTCCTGGTGACGGGCCGGCCTCGTGGCCCGGGAAGCGCAGGCTACCAGACTGGGTCAGCGGCAAGAACCGTCTTGACGTAGGTGAGCTTCTCCGGATTGGCGCATGCCTGGATCGCGGTGATCAGTCCGTCGCTGATGACGATCGTGAGTGCGGCGATGACGTCGCCGTTCTGCAGCGCGAGCGCCCCGGGCCCGGCATTGACCGGCATGGGGACCAGCGTGACGCCGAACGCCTCGAGGAATTGGAGGAACCGCTTCGCCACCTTCTCGCGGCCGACGACGGCGTCTCGCGGCGCGGGGACGAAGCCGCCGGAGTCGGTCCAGCCCGCCGCCTCGGGATCGAGCACCGCGAGCAGCGCATGCAGGTTGCCGGTCATCGCGGCGGCGATGAACTTGTCGGTGACGCGACGCGCTTCTGCAGGGTCGACGTCGGCGCGCAGATTTCCGCCCTCTGTCTGCACGTGACGTCGCGCCCGGCTGGCGAGCTGGCGTGCGGCGACCGGCGTCTTCTTCATCACACGCGCGATGTCGTCGAACGAGTACTGGAAAACGTCGTGGAGGATGAAGGCGACACGCTCCGCCGGCGACAACCGCTCCAGCACGAGCAGGAGTGCGGTGCGAACGGTGTCGTCGAGGGTGACGCGTTCTTCGGGCCCGAGCGCGTCGCCGGCGGGGATCACCGGCTCGGGCAGCCACGGGCCGACGTACGCCTCGCGCCGAACGCGTGCTGAGCGCAGCTGGTCGAGGCACAGCCGGCTGACCACCACCACGAGCCAGCCGCCGACGTCGTCGATGTCATCGAGGTTTGCTCGCAGCAGGCGCGTAAACGCCTCTTGGACGACGTCCTCCGCGTCACTGACGCTGCCAAGCATGCGATAGGCGACGTCGAGCAGATGGCCGTGGTGCTCACGCCAGATCTCGGCGATGGTTGCGTCGGTGATGTCGCGGGCTGTGGTCATCGGTCTCCCTGTGACTGGACATTCTCCTCTGGGACGAAAGAGCCGCCCGATATGTGACATGGCCGGCGCATGTCACACGCGACGACGCCGCCTCGTCCCTGTGCTGTAGCCGGCATCCCGGCAAGCAGCAACGCAGCAGGAGAACCGCAGTGCACATCACAGCGACACAACCGAACGGCGAGGCGCATCCGCACGACGCTGCAATCGCGGTGCGCGCGTTGCGCAAGGTCTATGCAGGCGACGTCGAGGCGGTGAAGGGCATCAGC
>JBHEMA010000013.1:0-5153 GCA_046262795.1 Candidatus Dormibacteria bacterium
ATCAGATCTCGCAGTACGACATGCCGCTGTCACGCAACGGCTGGATCGACGTCTCGATCGACGGCGAGACGGTGCGATGCGGCATCACACGTGTCCATCTCGAAGAGGACACCGGCACGATGCACCACGAGGGCGACGTGCTCCAGCGGGCATCGCGTAGCGTCGTCGATTTCAACCGCAGTGGCGTGCCGCTCATGGAGATCGTCGGTGAGCCGGATCTCCGCACGCCGGAGCAGGCACGCCAGTACGCGATCCGTCTGCGGCAGACGCTCACGTACATCGGCGTCAACGACGGCAACCTCGAGCGCGGGTCGTTGCGCTGCGACGCCAACGTCTCACTGCGGCCGCGCGGCAGCAGCGAGTTCGGCACGAAGGTCGAGATCAAGAATATGAACTCGTTTCGCGCTCTGCATCGCGCGCTCGAGTTCGAGATCGAAAGGCAGGCGGCCGAGCTCGACGCAGGACGCACCATTCCCCAGGAGACCCGCGGATGGGTGGAGGCGCAGGGGCGAACCGTCTCGCAGCGGAGCAAGGAGTACGCGCACGACTATCGCTACTTCCCGGAACCGGATCTGCCGCCGTTGGGGCTTGACGATGACTATGTCGCACGGGTTCGCGGTGCGCTTCCGGAGCTGCCCGCCGCGGGAGCTGCGCGGCTTCGCCAGCAGCACGGGTTGAGCGACTACCAGGCGACGGTCATCACGGCGACCCGACAGGACGCCGACGTCTTCGAGGAGCTCGTGGCACGCGGCGTAACGGCGAAGACGGCGGCCAACTGGCTGACGGGCGATGTCGCTGCGCTCGCCAACGAGCAGCGGACGCCGCTTGCGCAGAGCGCGCTCGGTGTCAGCGGCCTGGTCACGCTGCTGCGATTGGTTGAGGGCGGCACCGTGAACGGTCCGACGGCGAAGGAGCTACTCGCGGAGCTCTACGCAAGCGGCGGTGATCCCGAGGCCATCGTTCGCCAGCGCGGACTCGCGCAGGTGAGTGACGAGGGCGAGATCGCGGCCGCCGTCGAGCGCGCCATCGAGGAGAATCCGGAGGCCGCAGCGGACTTTCGCGGCGGTGTCGAGAAGGCGCTTGGACGCCTTGTCGGCGCCGTGATGAAGGCGACCGGCGGCAAGGCGAAGCCCGATGTGGTCAACCGGTTGCTGCGCGAACGACTCGGCGCTTCGTGACCACTGGCGTCGCCGGTCCGTTGCTGTTGAAATCGCGGCAGCGCCTGACCCTCCGCTGCGCGCAGATGGTGCATGGCGGTCTCTGCGTCGCGCACCCGGAGGACGGTTTCACCGTGCTGGTCGACGGTGCAATCCCAGGCGAGCTCGTTGAAGCCGAGCTGCGGTTTCGCAAGAAGCGCACGTGGTTCGCGACAGTTCGATCGGTGCTCGAGCCAGCACCGGAGCGCATCGGTGCGCCATGTCCCTACGTGCTCGAGTGTGGCGGTTGCCAATGGCAGCACATCGCATATGAGCGGCAGCTGGAGCTGAAGCGCGAGATCGTGCGCGACGCGCTCAGACGCGAGCACGTCTCCATACCGAAGATCGACGTGTTCGGCATGGATGATCCCTGGCGGTATCGCTGGCGCGGCGAGTTTCATGTAGTGCCGGGCGAGCACGGCGTGCGCGACGCAGGTCTCGGCTTCAACCGCGCGCGCAGCTGGCGCCCGATCGCGGTTGACGACTGCCTGATTCACAACGACACGATCACGTCCTCGCTGCCGTTGCTGCGCGACCTGATCCATGCCGGCGGGCGCGATGATCTGCAGACGCTCCACGTCACCGTCGGAGACGAGGGCCGCGAGCTCATGCTCCGCAGCACGCCTCGTGGAGCGCTTGACGATGGCGCGGTGGACGCCGCAGCGGCGCGACTGACCGGCGAGCGGCGTCTCAGCACGGATTCGACCACGCTGCAGTGGCGTGGCCACGTATACCGCGTCACGCCGGAGACGTTCATCCAGGTGAACTGGCGGCAGATGGATGTGCTCTACGAGCGCGCGCTGCGCGGTCTCGGCGATTGCCATGGACTGCGCATCGTTGACGCCTACGCGGGCGCTGCGATCTTGGCGACACATCTGGCGACTATCGGTGCCGATGTGATCTGCGTCGAGAGCAACCGCGCGGCGGCGCGGATGGGCGTGCTCAATGCACGCGTCAACGACGTCGCGGACCGCGTGCGATTCATCGCCTCGCTGGTGGAGCGCGCGCTGCCACAGCTTCGCGAGCTGCATGTCGACCGCGTCCTGCTCGACCCGCCGCGCGCCGGTTGTGGGGGAGAGGTCACCGGCTGGCTCGCCCTTGCGGGGCCCGAGCGCGTCGTGTACGTCTCATGCGACCCGGCGACACTTGCGCGCGACCTGCACGTGCTCGTTGCATCGGGGCCCTACGCCGTCGACAGCATCGACGTCGTCGACATGTTCCCGCAGACGTATCACGTCGAGACAGTGGTCACCATGACGCGTCGCGCCCGCTGAACCCGACGCTTGTGGGTCCTCCCCGCCGGGTGATACCGTACGCATGTTCGTGACGGATTCCTTCGTCCATCTGCACACGCACAGCGAGTTCTCGCTGCTCGACGGCGCCGCCAGGATCGGAGAGCTCGTGGAGACGGCGCGGGCGATGGAGCAGCCGGCCATCGCGATCACGGACCACGGCGTCCTCTACGGCGCGGTTGACTTCTACTCGCGGGCGACCGCTGCCGGGGTCAAGCCTGTCATTGGCTGCGAGATGTACATGGCGCCGCGCTCGCGCCACGACCGCGATGCGCGCAGCGACCGCGATCCCAGCCACCTCGTACTGCTCGCAGCCAGCGACACCGGCTATCGCAACCTCATCCGCCTGGTGAGCACGGCTCACCTCGAGGGCCACTACTACAAACCGCGGATCGACAAGGAGCTCCTCGCGGCCAACAGCGAGGGCTTGATCTGTCTGTCGGCATGCCTCGGCGGCGAGCTGCCTCAAGCAATCCTTCGCGGCAACCTGGACGCCGCGGAGGCGGTGGCGCGACAGCACGCCGAGATCCTGGGACCGGATTCGTACTTCCTCGAGCTGCAGGACCACGGCATCGATGAGGAAGCGACCGTCCGCGACGGCATCATCGAGATTGCGCGACGCACGGGTCTGCCGCTTGTCTGCACCAACGACTCGCACTACATCCGCGCCGACGATGCGGAGGCGCACGACATCCTGCTGTGTCTGCAGACGGGAGCGCGGCGTGAAGAGGAGAAGCGTTTCAAGTTCTACGGTCCGGACTTCTATCTCGCGGGCACCGCGGAGATGCGGCAGCGGTTCGAGCGTTACGGAGAGGCATTGCGCAACACCGTGGCCATCGCGGAGCGCTGCAACGTCGAGTTGCAGCTTGGGCGAAACCTGCTGCCGACGTACCAACCGATTCCGGATGGTCACGACGCGGACACGTATCTCGCTGAGCTCTGCCAGCAAGGATTGCTCGAGCGGTACGGCGACGCGGTCACCAACGCGCATCGCGAGCGGCTGACGATGGAGCTCGATGTCATCCGTGAGACCGGCTTCTCTGCGTACTTCCTCATCGTGTGGGACCTGATCCGGGCGGCGCGGTGCAACGAGGTGCGCGTCGGACCCGGCCGCGGTAGCGCCGCGGGCTCACTGGTGGCGTATGTGCTGCGCATCACCAACATCGAACCGCTCGGATACGGGCTCATCTTCGAGCGGTTTCTCAACCGAGAACGCGTGCAGATGCCGGACATCGACATCGACTTCGACGACCGGAGGCGTGACCGCGTCTTGCGGTACGTGCAGGACAAGTACGGCCACGATCGCGTAGCGCAGATCATCACGTTTGGCACCATGGCGGCGCGCGCGGCGATCCGCGACGTCGGTCGTGTGCTGAACGTGCCACTGCCTGATGTCGATCGCTTGGCGAAGCTCGTGCCGCCTGTGGTCAACATCACGCTCGAGCGGGCGCTGTCCGAAAGCCGCGAGCTTCGCGACCTCTACGAGCAGGAGGAGTGGGCGACGCGACTCATCGACAACGCCAAGCGCCTCGAGGGAATTGCGCGCAACGCGTCGACGCACGCCGCGGGCGTGGTGATCGGTTCCGAACCGCTGGTCGGCGTCGTCCCGCTGCAACGTGCGACGAGTGGTGACGCCGCGGCGGCGGTGACGCAGTTCGACATGAACGGCGTATCACGCATAGGCCTGCTGAAGATCGACCTGCTCGGCCTGTCGAATCTAACGGTGCTCGACGAGGCGGCGGAACACGTGCGCAATACGCGTGGCCTTGCGTTCGACCTCGATGCAATTCCGCTTGACGATTCCAAAACGTACGAATTGCTCGGGCGCGCAGATGCGCACGGTGTATTCCAGATGGAGGGAACGTTCGCTAAGCGCATCCTCATCGACATCCAACCACGGTCCATCGAAGACCTCGCCGTCGCAAATGCGCTCAACCGTCCGGGTCCGATCGAGGGCGGCGTCGTCGACACGTACATGCGACGAAAGCGTGGTGAGGAAGACGTCGCGTACATGGTGCCCGAGATGGAGCCGATCCTCAAGCACACGTACGGCACCATCATCTATCAGGACCAGGTGATGCAGATCGCATCTGCAGTTGCCGGCTTCACACTTGGCGAGGCCGACGTCCTTCGCGCCGCGATGGGCAAGAAAGACAAGGTGAAGATGGACAAGCAACGCGAGAAGTTCCTCGCCGGCGCGGCGGAGCGCGGCGTTGCCGAACAGACCGCGCGAGAGCTCTTCGATCTCATCGCGTACTTCGCTGGGTACGGCTTCGGCGCCGCTCACGCGAGCTGTTACGCACTCATCGGCTACCAGACCGCGTACATGAAGGCCAACTTTCCACTGGAATTCATGTGCGCGCTGCTCAACAATCGCGCTGACAACTTCGACAAGCTCAAGCTCACCATCCTCGACGCACATGCGCGTGGTCTCGTGGTGCGGCCGCCGGATGTCAACCGCAGCGGAGCGTCGTTCAGCATCGGCGAGGTCAGCGCCGGCGAGATTCTCTACGGTCTCGGCGACATCAAGAACGTCGGCGAGCGCGTCGCGGACGCGTTCGTCGCGGCGCGTGAAGAGGGCGGACCGTACGCGTCGCTGCTCGGTCTCTGTCTGCGCGTCGCCACGCGCGATCTCAACCGTCGTGTCGTGGAGGCGTTGATCAAG
>JBHEMA010000014.1:0-3913 GCA_046262795.1 Candidatus Dormibacteria bacterium
CTGGTCGGCGGCGAGTGCCCGTACTACGCGTGCGTGCCGACGAAGATGATGATCCGCGGCTCCGACCTGCTCGCCGAGGGCAGGCGCATCTCCGGCATGTCGGGTGAGTCGAGCGTTCGACCCGATTGGACTCCGGTCGCACGACGGCTCCGCGAAGAGGCGACCGACAACTGGAACGACAAGGTCGCGGTCGAGCGCTTCGAGCAGAAGGGCGGGCGCTTCGTGCGCGGCTCCGGGCGGTTCGAGGCGCCAGATCGCGTCAGCGCCGGCAACGGCGCGGTGTTTCACGCGCGGCGGGCGGTCGTGGTCGCCACCGGCACCGCTCCGGCCGTGCCGCCGATCGAGGGGCTGCACGACGCGCGGTACTGGACCAACCGCGAGGCGGTCAAGACCGAGCGCGTCCCCGAGACGCTGGCGGTGCTGGGCGGCGGCCCCGTGGGCCTCGAGATGGCGCAGGCGTTCAGTCGCTTCGGCAGCCGCGTCACGGTCATCGAGGCGGGCGATCGCTTGCTCGCACTCGACGAGCCCGAGTCCTCGCAGCTGATCGCCGACGTCTTCAAGCGCGAGGGCATCGAGGTCCGCACCGGCGCGAGCGCGCAGGGCGTGTCGTCAAACGGCGGCATCACGGTGTCGCTATCCGACGGGTCGAGCGTCACCGCTGAGACGCTGCTCGTCGCGACCGGACGCCGCAACAACCTCGCTGCGCTGCAGCTCGGCAAGGCGGCGCTCGACGAGAACGCTCGGTCGCTCCAGGTCGATGAGCACCTGCGTGTCGCACCTGGAATCTGGGCTGTCGGCGATGTCACGGGCAAGGGCGCCTTCACGCACGTGTCGATGTACCAGGCGGAGATCGCAACCGCAGACATCCTCGGCCGCAATCACGCCCCGGCCGACTACCGCGCGCTTCCGCGGGTAACGTTCACCGACCCCGAGATCGGTTCGACCGGAATGAGCGAGAAAGCAGCGCGCGAGAGCGGCATCAACGTGCGCACAGGCCACGCCAACATCGCGACCACGACACGCGGCTGGATCCACAAAGTCGGCAACGACGGCTTCATCAAGCTCGTCGAGGACGCGGACCGTGGTGTGCTGATCGGTGCGACATCGGCCGGACCCGTCGGCGGTGAAGTGCTCTCGATGCTCACGGTCGCCGTGCACGCCGAGGTGCCCGTGTCGACGCTGCGAACCATGATCACCGCGTATCCGACGTTCCACCGCGGGCTGGACGATGCGCTGCGAGATCTTGAGCGCTGACGCGCGCCTCGTCTGAGCCGCCGGAGGCATACCGCTTCCGGGGAGTCGCGGTTCGGCCGCCCGCACGCACAGTGATCGGGACACGAGGGTAAGGGGGGCGGCCGACCGCTCGCACTCGGCGCGCCCCTCTGCTCGCGCGGTTGTCTGGGCGCGCCTCCGTGACGCTCCCCCTCCGGGTATGCCTCCGGGCGCTCAGACCGCGGCGGCTATCAGCTGCTCAAGAACCCGTTTTGCACGAGCCACGCGTGCGCGACATCGGACGCCTTCATGTTCTGGATGTCGACCTGTGCATTGAGCTGCTTCACGACATCCGTCGTCAGCTTCGCGGCGATGGGCTCCATGAGTCCACCGATCTGCGGGTACTTCTGCGCCACTGACTGACGAATCACGAGCCCCGCGTTGTCCGGGGGGAAGAGCTTCTTGTCGTCCTGCAGCACGACGAGGTTGTTCGCCGCAATGCCGGCGTCCGTGGTGAAGACCTCACCGGCCGTGCACTGACCGCCCGCGATCGACTTCTCGGCGGTGTTCTGGATGTCGACGTAGTTGGCGTTCGCCGGCCAGCCGTAGGTGCTTTCGAGACCGGGCAGACCGTCTGGCCGCGTGCGGAACTCCGACATGATGCAGACGCTCGTCGACGGATGCGCCGTCAGGTACTGACCGAACTGCCCCAGCGTCGTCCCGTATGTCGCCGCCTGGTCCGACGGAATGGCGACTCCGTTGGTGTCGTCGAAGTCCGTCGGCGCGTACCAGCAGAGACCGCGTGGCGCGTCCTTCTGCTGCACGAAGTTGAACGCTTGATGCAGGTCGGTCGGGTAGCTGCCCGTCGTCAGCCCGAGGTATGTCCCGAGCTCCGTGCCGGTGTACTGCCAGTACATGTCGATATTGCCGTTCTGCAATGCGGTGCCGATCGCCTTGTCGGCGGCCATGAACGTGTAGGTCACCTTGAAGCCGTTCTTCTGCAGGACCTGCTGCGTGATGCTTGCCAGCACCTGTTCCTCGTCGAACGCCTTGCTACCGATCGACACGCTGGCGCCGTTGCCATTGCCGGACGACGTCGAGCCGGGGCAGCCTGAGCCACCAGCGGAGCTCGCCGCGGGGTTGTTGCCGCCGCCGCACGCAGCCAGCACAGCCGGCAGCGCAACGATGAGAACCAACAGGAGTCGCCGGTGCATGTGATGCCTCCTCATGCTCAGCTGCTGATGCGTCGCGGCACGAGTGCGCGCTCGCCGACCGAGAGCACCCAGTCCGCAAGCAGTGCGAGTGCCGCGACCATCACGGCACCCACGAAAACGATGCGATCACTGCGATTGATGCCGGATTGAATCACGTCTCCGAGACCTCCGCCGCCGATGAAGTTGCCAAGTGTAGCGGTACCGATGATCAGGACCAGAGTCGTCCTCAATCCGGCGAAGATCAACGGTGAGGCGAGCGGCAGCTGCACGCGCACAAGGGCCTGCGTGCGCGTCATGCCCATGCCACGAGCGGCTTCCACCGCGGCGGGATCCACGGCGTGGATGCCGGCGACGGTGTTGCGCAGCACGGGAAGCAATCCGTACGCGACGAGAGCGATGATCGTCGGTTCGGCGCCGAGACCGAGCACGGCGTACAAGAGCACGAGGACGCCGATGCCGGGAAGTGCCTGCCCAAGGTTCGCCAGCAGGAACACGACGCCACGCGTCGCGCGCCCACCGATCGCGATGACGACGCCCAACGGCACGCCGACGATGGCAACGACCGCAAACGAGATTCCAGACAGCGCAACATGGCCCACGAACCGGCTCTCCAGGAACGTCGTGTTGAGGATGGCCGAATCGACCGGTCCTGGGTTCAGCGTCTGAAAGACGCCGAACGCAAGCGCTATCCCGAAGACGACCGCAAGCGGCAGGTAGAAGACTCGAAGGCGCGACAGCTCCGGCTGCGCGGGGCCCGCAACGACGGCCGACATGCTCACTGCGATGCCTTCCTGATCACGTCGGCGTCGACGATGCCGACCGTGCGATCACCGTCGAGCACGGCGGCGCGCCCGTCGGGCGAGCGCAACACTGCATCGAGCGCATCGCGCAGCGTCGCATTCACGTCGACGCGCGTTGGCGGCGCGGCGCCGTCGGCTTGCGGCAGCTGCAGCTCGTGCAACCCGATGAGCGCGAGCCTGCGCACCATCCGCGCCTCACCGAGAAACGATTCGACGATGGGCGACGCGGGGCGCGCCAACAGCTCAGTCGGAGGTGCGTACTGTTCGAGCACGCCGCCCTGCGACAGCAACGCAACGCGGTCACCGAGCTTCACCGCCTCGTCGATGTCGTGTGTGACGAACACGATCGTCTTGCGTACGACCTGCTGCAGCCGCAGCAGCTCGTTCTGCAGCCGCTCGCGGGCGATGGGATCGATAGCGCCAAACGGTTCGTCCATCAACAGGATGTTCGGGTCCACAGCGAGCGCTCGCGCCACACCGACTCGCTGACGCTCACCACCGCTCAGCTCTGCCGGCAGTCGCTTCGCATACTGCGCCGCCGGAAGGCCGACGAGCTCCAACAGCTCCTCCACTCTCGCGGAAAGACGCGCGCGATCCCAGCGCAGCAGATGCGGCACCGTCGCCACGTTTTCGGCGATCGTCATGTGCGGAAAGAGGCCGACTTGCTGGATGACGTAGCCGACCGAG
>JBHEMA010000015.1:0-2585 GCA_046262795.1 Candidatus Dormibacteria bacterium
GATGTGCAGATCGCGTTCAACGCGCGCTACATGCTCGACGCGCTCTCGGTGTTGGACTCCGACGAGGTGCAACTCTCGTTCAACGGCGCGCTGCACCCAGGCGTCATT
Source organism: Candidatus Dormibacteria bacterium (assembly GCA_046262795.1). Taxonomy (GTDB): domain Bacteria; phylum Chloroflexota; class Dormibacteria; order Aeolococcales; family Aeolococcaceae; genus JAFALX01. The sequence goes on from JBHEMA010000015.1 coordinate 109, forward strand.
CGCCCGGCGGGCCGCGACGACTACCTCTGCATCATCATGCCGGTACGCGTCGCCTAGAGCGACGGTCGTAAAGCGATTGCGCTTCCGCCGGACGAGCGGCGGCAGACAGCGGCACACTCTTCGCCGGAGTCGCGTTCGGCCCCCGCTGGGGGCCGCCGCTCTCTCTCGCCGGCCGGCGTGCTCCGAGGGCGTTCCGGGCCGGCTCCGAGAAGCCCCGGCTCAGAGGTGCCGCATCCACCCCCGCTCTAGCGTGGCCCGAAGCGCAATCGCTTTACCGCGGGTGCTCCAAGCGCGGCGTTCAACGACTCGATGATGCGCGGCGACTCGAGCTGCAGTTGGTGCGCAAGCGCGGTGCTGCTTGTCGTGATCAACAGCGTGCCGCGCTCGAGACGTTCCGCACCACAGAGCGGGGCCATTGCAGGACCGACGACCTGTGCGAGCGCCGTACGCACCTGTTCCTCGCGCACGCGGCCACGCACGCCGAGGCTGCGCAGTGTCGGGTCGAGCAGGTCGGACACGCGCTGTTCGTCCATCAGGTGGGGGTCACCGTCCCGCTCGTTACTGAGAACGTCCGCATCGAGGAGAACGCGTCGACGTCGGGCAGCGCCTCGGTGGTCGTCACCAGCACCTGACCTGCGTCACGCGCGAGCAGCGCGAGCAGATCGGAGCGTCGCCGGCGATCGAGCTCGCTGAGCACGTCGTCGAGCATGACGACCGGTGTCATGCCGGCGCAACGGGTGAGGTGACGCATCTCGGCGAGCTTGCAGGCGAGCACGATGCTGCGTTGCTGTCCCTGCGAACCGCTGCTCCGCGCGGGGCGGCCGTCGAGAACGATGTCGATATCGTCGCGATGCGGGCCGAGCACGGTGACGCCGCGCGCTCGCTCCTCCTCGCGGCGTGCGTCCAGCGCGCGGCGCAGCACGCGCGCGCTTTCATCAACATCGTCGGACACGGCGCCGTGCGAGGCCGCATAGCGCAACTCGAGCACGTCGCCGCCCTCGCTGAGCTCGTGGAGTGCGGCGCTCGCCAGCGGCGCGAGCTCGCGCAGCAAACGCTGCCGCGCAACGACCACATGCGCACCGTGGTGTACCAGCTCCTCGGTGAAGCCGGCGAGCGGTGCTGCGTCGGCACCTTCCGCGCGCAGGCGATGGAGCAGGGCGTTGCGCTGCTCGAGGACATGTCGATAGCGCAGCAGATGTGCCGCAGCTCGCGGATCGAGTTGCGCAAGAAGCACGTCGAGCATCCGTCGCCGACCGTCCGGTCCGGCCTTGACGAGCTGCAGGTCGTCGGGCCAGAACATCACGACGGGACACACACCGAGGATTGATTTCGCGGGACGCGGCTTGCCGTCGACGGTGGTCGTGTGCGTCACTCGCGACGCCGACGATGATCGCGCCAGACGTAGACCGAGGGTGCACGGCCCGGCAGGGCGCGCGACGTCGGCGTCCACCGCGCAACCGTCTGCTCCCCACGCGAACAGGTCCGCAGCTGTTGTCGTTCGCGGCGAGCGGGTCAGCGTGAGCGTTGCGATCGCCTCGAGCAGGTTGGTCTTTCCTTGCGCGTTGGCGCCGATGATGAGGTTGAGCGAGGCGTCGAAACCAATCTGTGCTTGCGTGTAATTGCGGAATTGGTAGAGACGAAGCCGCGTCACGACGCATCTCGCCGCACTGTCGCTCACCCGCCTGCCGCCATCCCTGAGTCGCGTGTCGCCATAGCCCCGATCAGTGCGGCGATGCGCGTCGTAGCGTCCGGGCGGGCGATTCTCTGGACAACGTCACGCATGCGCCGCAGCGCATCGCTGTCGGGCGACACCAACTCTGCGATGGCGTCGACCAGCTGACGGGGGCGCGGGACGTAGCGACCCGCGCCGGTGTCGACGACCCATTCGACATTGCCATGCTCCTGACCGGGCAGGTATGACGTCAGCAGAAGCGGGACGCCGCAGCACAGTGCCTCGGCGATGGTTCCGGGTCCTGCTTTGGTGGCAACCACGTCGGCGGCTCGCATCCACTCGGCCATGTTGTCGACGAACCCGTGCACGACCACGCGGCGGCCGCCGTCGCTGCGCAGATCACGTAGGCTGTCGCGTGCGCGCCGGTTGCGACCGCAGATCACGGCGAGGTCGACGTCGAGTTCTGACTCGGCAATCGCACGAGCGCGACGGGCGATGCCACCGGAGCCGTCAGCGCCGCCGCAGACGAGCACGGTGAAGCGCTCCTGGCTGAGACCAAGTCGCGCGCGCAGTGTTGCGCGGGCTGCATCGTCGGGCGGTGGTTGCGCAAATCGCGCGTCGACGGGAAGTCCCAAGTCGTAGCAGTGCCCCGCGGGAATGCCGGCGCGGCGGCAGCGGTCCCAGCCACCCGGCGAGGGCACCACGACCGCGTCCACGCCGCCGGCGGCCCACGACGCATGCACGTCGACGAGGTCGGTGATGACTGTCACCACGCGCGGCCTCGGACTCAGCCGCTCCGCTGCGC
>JBHEMA010000016.1:0-7889 GCA_046262795.1 Candidatus Dormibacteria bacterium
GACGGTACAGACGGTGACCTCCGCGGACGGGACCTCGATCGCCTTCGAGGGGCTCGGTCAGGGACCGGCGCTCGTCCTCCTCGGAGGCGCCTTTTGCAGTCGCTCGGCGACGGGTCCGCTGGCGGACGCGTTGCAATACAGCTTCACGGTGTTCAACGTCGACCGGCGCGGGCGCGGGGACAGCGGCGACACGCGTCCGTACGGCGTCGAGCGTGAGATCGAGGACATCGCCGCGGTCATCGATGCCGCCGGTGGTAGCGCGTCAGTCTTCGGTCACAGCTCGGGTGCCACGCTCGCGCTGCGTGCCGCGGCTCACGGCGCGCCCATCACGAAGCTCGTCTTGTACGAGCCACCTTTCGACGTCGACGGCGAGCGTCCGCCGCTCGCAGGCGATTTCCCGAAGCGGCTCGATGCGCTGGTCGAGGAGGGACGACGCGGCGACGCTGTCGAGCTCTACCAGGCCGAGGCCGTCGGTATGCCGCTGCAGGTGGTTGAGCAGCTGCGCGGTGCGCCGTTCCGTCCGTCGCTGGAAGCGATTGCCCACACGCTTGCGTACGACGCGGCGGTCGTCGGCGATCTTCGTCTGCCCCACGCGCTCAGCGACAACGTGACGGTCCCTACGCTCGTCATTGCCGGTGAGAACAGTCCGCCGCTGTTGGGCAACGCTGCACGGGCGCTTGCCGAGGCGCTGCCTGCTGGAACGCTGCGCGTGCTCGAAGGTCAGTCGCACGATGTCGACGCAGCCGTAACCGCCGGCGAGATAGAGCGCTTCCTCCTCCGCTGAGGGGACTCAGCGTCCGAGGCGCAGCACAATGTTGATCACGACAGTCAGCACGACGCTGATCACGATGCACGTGACGACCGGGACGAACACTGTGTAGCCACCGCTTCGGACCGTGACGTCGCCCGGCAGCTGACCGAGTCCGACACGGCGGGCAACGATGAGGATGCCCCCAATGACGGCGATCGCGACGCCGGCGATGACGAGCCACTTTCCCAGATCGCCCACGGACATGACCTCAATCTACGGTAGAGTCGCCGGGACGCATCCACTTCAAGCGGGTCCAGCGAGGCTCGAAAGGGAGGCTCACCGCGATGGCGATCAGCCAGGCGCCGACGAGGCTCAGCCACGTCGTTTCCAGCGAGCAGTTCGACCGGCCGACGCTGGGATTCCTCTTCGAGCGAGCTGCCGTGCTCGCCGATGTGCGTGACGACCGACTACACCGCCGCATCATGGCGAGCCTCTTCTACGAGCCGAGCACGCGCTCGCGGCTGAGCTTCGAGTCGGCCATGCTACGGCTGGGCGGTGCGGTGCTCGGGACAGAGGCTGCGCACACCTTCTCCAGCGCGATCAAGAGCGAGACCCTCGAAGACACCATCCGCATGGTCTCGACCTATGCCGACGTCATCGTGCTGCGCCACGATCAGCTCGGCGCCGCCGCGCGTGCTGCCGCTGTCTCGTCGGTTCCCGTGATCAACGCCGGCGACGGGCCCGGCGAGCATCCCACGCAGGCACTGCTCGATCTCTTCACGATCCAGCGCGAGCTCGGGCACATCGAAGGCGTGTGCATCGCGTTCTGCGGCGATCTCCGCTTCGGTCGCACTGCGCGGTCGCTTGCTCTGCTGCTGGCGCAGTACGCGGGGGTTCGCTTCGTGTTCGTGGCACCCGACGTCGTGCAGGTGGGCGCCGACATTCTCAGCCGGCTCGATGCCGCGGGCGTGCCGTACGAGCTGACCGACACGCTGCACGACGTCGCGGCCGATGTCGACGTTGTTTATCAGACGCGCGTGCAGAAGGAGCGCTTCACGGACACGCAAGAGTTCGACGAGGCACGTCGCGCGATCCGCATCGACGCCGCGCTGATGCGCATGCTGCGCGCGAACGCTGTGGTGATGCACCCGCTGCCTCGGGTCGACGAAATCCTGCCCGAGGTCGATGCCGATCCACGCGCCGCGTACTTCCGTCAGGCGGCGAACGGCGTCGCCATCCGCATGGCGGTGCTGGAGTCGCTGCTCCCATGATGCAGCTACCCGCGCAGCTCGAGGGCGCGCCCCAGCTGCTCGACGCGGCACAGGTGCAGCGGGCGATCACGCGCCTGTCGCACGAGATCGTGGAGCGACATCCTGGCTTGGAGGGGGTCGTGGTGGCCGGCATCCCCACACGGGGCGTGCCGCTCGCGCAGCGCATCGCGCGCACGCTCGGGTCGATGGCTTCTTCACCGTCCGTCGCCGCGCTGGATCCGCGCGGTCACCGCGATGACCGTCCGCGGCTCACCGATGTTCGGGCGCTGCAAGGAGTGGACGGACAACCCGGACCCCCCATCACCGATGCACTGGTCATCGTCGTCGACGACGTGCTCTTCACGGGTCGCACGCTGCGCGCTTCACTCGACGCGCTCGTCGACGAAGGCAGGCCCCGCGCTGTCGAGGTCCTGGCGCTCGTCGACCGGGGACATCGCGAGCTGCCGCTGCGTGCCACGTATGTCGGCAAGAACGTACCCACGGCGCCCGACGACCGCGTGTGCGTGCGACTGCGGGAGGTCGACGGATTCGACGGGGCCTGGCTGCTCACAGGTGCGATGCGATGAGATGCGTGCTGCGCGGAGTGCGCGTCATCGATCCGGAGCGTGGCGTCGACGTTGCGCCGCAGGACGTGTGGCTGGACGACGGACGCATCGTGGCGATCGATCGCCATATCGACGCCGACGACGTGCCCGTGATCGACCTCACGCCCACTGCTGATGCGCCGCGGTGCGTCGCCTCACCGGGGTTCATCGATCTGCACGCGCATCTGCGTGAACCGGGCGACGAAGACGCTGAAACCGTGGCCAGCGGCGCCGCTGCCGCGGCCGCCGGTGGATTCACAACCGTGGTCGCCATGGCCAACACGCTGCCCGCCATCGACACACCGGCACGCGTGCGCGAGGCAATCGCGCGCAACCGCAACGCGGCGATCCGCGTGTTGCAGGTGGCGGGGCTGAGCCAGGGTCTGCATGGCAACGAGCTCACGGACGTCGACGGTTGCATCGAAGCCGGCGCGGTGGCCATCGGTGACGACGGACGCAACGCAGCCGGCGTTGCGGTGTTGGAACGAGCGCTGATCTCAGCAGCGCGACACGCTCGTCCGGTGCTGCTGCATCCCGAGGACGAGGCCGCGGTGCGCCAGCGCAACCCGGGCAGCATTCCGGTGCCGCGCTGCGCCGATCGCGCGCCGGAGACAGAAGTCGCCGCGGTGCACACCGCACTGGACGTGCTCCAGCGTGCGCCCGCTGCCCGGTTGCACCTGCAACATCTTTCAACCGCAGAAAGCGTTCGCCTGCTGCGCGAAGCACGCGAGCGAGGCGTGCCCGTCACGGCGGAGGTGACACCGCACCACCTGGCATTGAGTGAGAACATGGCGCGTGACCCGCTTCGCAAGGTGAACCCGCCACTCCGCAGCGACCAGGATCGCGAGGCGCTGGTTGACGCGGTGCGCGACGGCGTCATTGACATCATCGCCACGGATCACGCGCCGCACCGCATGACCGAGAAGGCCGCTGACTATGAGCATGCCGCCCCTGGCGTGATCGGACTCGAAACGGCACTGTCTTCTTGCCTCTCGCTTGCCGGATTCGGTGACGCAGATCTGCCGATGCTCGTCGACCGCCTCACGGTGGCACCGCATCGCGTTCTCGGTGATCCCTCGATGCGGCAACCGTCACTGCGCGTGGGTCAACCGGCGACGTTGACGCTCTTCGATCCCGGCGCTGAGTGGACGGTCTCGCGTGATACGTTGCGCTCGCGGTCACAGAACACTCCGCTGCTCGGCATGCGACTGCGTGGACGCGTACTGCTCACGATGAACCAGGGTCGCGTCGCGTACTTCGACACAAGCCGCATCGCGATGCCGCTGCAGGTGGCGCATGCCTGACGCGCGCGGCGTGCTCGCCCTCGAGTCCGGTGCCGTGTTCGCGGGTGAGCTGTTCGGAGCTCGCATCGACGACATTGCGCACGGCGAGGTCGTGTTCAACACCTGCATGACCGGTTACCAGGAGGTGATCACCGATCCGTCGTACGCGGGACAGGTCGTGGTGATGACGTACCCGCTCATCGGCAACTACGGGTGTCGTGACGACACGCGTGAATCTCATCGAGTGCACTGCCGGGGTCTCGTCGTTCGCGAGCTGTCGCCCGACGTCGGCCATGCGAGCGCCGACCGGTCGCTGCACGATGAGTTGCGCTTGTTCGGTGTACCTGGGCTGCGGGGTGTTGATACTCGCGCGCTCACGAGGCATCTCCGCGACCACGGCACGCTGCGCGGTGTCATCGCGCCATACGGCGGCGACGACGCCGCGGCATTCATCGACGCTGCACGCCGCGCGCCCTTCGTGACCGACGAGGACCTGGTCGGCACGGTCTCCATTGCCGAACCGTGGATGCGCTACGAGACGCCACTCGACGCGCCGCTGCATCGTGGTGTCGAGATCTCGTCGTCAGCGGGCGCGTTCACGGGCACGCGCGTCGTCGTCGTCGACTACGGCGTCAAACACAACCAGCTGCGTGCGCTGCGAAGCCGCGGCGTCGACGTCATCGTCGTACGCCAGGACGCGCGCACCGACGACGTGCTTCGCCACGAACCGCACGGCGTCGTCCTCTCGAACGGGCCCGGTGACCCTGCGGTGTTGCCGCACGCGGTGCAGCTGTGCCGGGACCTGCTCGCGCGACGGGTGCCGCTGCTCGGCATCTGCCTGGGGCATCAGATCCTCGGACAGGCTGCCGGCGCCTCGACGTCGCGGCTGAAATTCGGTCACCACGGCGGCAACCATCCCGTGCGCGACGAGCACACCGGCGCCGTCTACGTCACCTCGCAGAACCACGAGTTCCAGGTCGAAGCGTCGTCGTTGCCGGATGACGGCTGGTACGTGAGCGAACGCAACCTGAACGACGGAAGCGTCGAGGGACTGCGGCACCGCGAGCTACCCGCTTTCAGCGTGCAATATCACCCGGAGGGGGCGCCGGGACCGCAAGACCGTGCTTCCGTCTTCGACGAGTTCCTGCGAACGTGCGGTGCGGCGCGGAGCGACCGGCATCGTCTGGAGGGTCGTCACGGAGCCGAGCCACACGTCCTCGGAGCCCAGGGCGAGGCGAGTGCCGAACCGCGGACCGCTCCCCCGACACCGGACGTTGTAGTGACGATGCGCATGAGCGGTCCGACGGCGTACCCGACAGATGATGCCGGTCGTTCCGCCGCCGCGGCGCAACGTTCCGGGACGAGTGAAGACGCGCCACGGTGCGTGCTCGTCATCGGCAGCGGTCCGGTGGTGATCGGGCAGGCGGCGGAGTTCGACTACGCCGGCACGCAAGCCTGCCGCTCCCTTCGCGAAGAGGGCGTGCGGGTTGTCCTCGTCAACAGCAACCCGGCGACGATCATGACCGACGATGCGTCTGCGGACGCTGTATACGTGGAGCCGCTCACCGTCGACGTCGTCGAACGGGTGATCGCGAAGGAGCGTCCGGACGGATTGCTTGCGACGCTCGGCGGTCAAACCGGCCTGAACCTCGCGGTCGCGCTCGATGACGCCGGGGTGTTGCAGCGGTACGGCGTGCGCGTGCTCGGCACGCCGCTGCACGCGATACGCGCTGCGGAGGATCGCGAGCTGTTCAAGGAGCTGCTCGTGTCGATTGGTGAGCCGGTGCCGGTGTCGCAGACGGTGTCGTCGCTCGCTGAAGCACGTGCGTTCAAGGAACGCGAGGGGCTGCCGCTCGTGGTGCGTCCGGCGTTCACACTCGGTGGTACGGGCGGCGGCTTCTGCGACACGGAGGACCGCTTCGTGGAAACGGTGAACGCCGGCCTCGCAGCCTCCCCCATCAGCCAGGTGCTGCTCGAGCGCTCACTCGCGGGCTGGCGCGAGCTCGAGTACGAGGTCATGCGCGACGCAGCCGGCACGGTGATCACCGTGTGCAACATGGAGAACCTCGACCCAATGGGCGTGCACACGGGCGACTCCATGGTCGTCGCACCGTCCCAGACGCTGACCGACCGCGAGCATCAGCAGCTGCGCAGCGCAGCGCTGCGCATCATCAGCGCGCTCGACATCGCCGGCGGGTGCAACGTGCAGTTCGCCCTCGCGCCGGCTGACCGCCGCGAGCACGCCGAGCACGTAGCGCCGCACGAGTACTACGTCATCGAGGTGAACCCGCGCGTGTCCCGGTCGTCCGCGCTCGCATCGAAGGCGACCGGCTATCCGATCGCGCGCGTCGCCGCAAAGATCGCGGTCGGGCGTCGTCTCGACGAGATCGCGAACGCGGTGACCGGCAAGACGTGCGCCGCCTTCGAGCCTGCGCTCGACTACTGCGTGGTCAAGATCCCGCGCTGGCCATTCGACAAGTTTCCCGACGGTGATCGCCGCCTGGGGACGCAGATGAAGTCCACCGGTGAGGTGATGGCCATCGAGCGGTCGTTCGGAGCCGCGTTCATCAAGGCACTGCGGTCGATCGAGCAACCGCAACCGGACCCGGCGCAGCTGCACGAGCCGGTGCTCGTCGACGTCGCCAACGATCGTCGCGCCTACGCCGTCCTCGAGACGCTGCGCGGCGGCGCAGACGCGGCGACGATCGCGCGCCGCAGCGGCATCGGCGAGTGGTTTGTTCGCAGGCTGGCGGACATCGTCGCGTGCGAGGAGCGCGTGCGCTGGCATGGCCTTGACGACGACTCACTCCGAGCCGCCAAGCACAGCGCCATCAGCGATGCGCGCATCGCGGCCCTCGCAGGAGTGCACACGCTCGACGTGCGTCAGCGCCGCGAGCGATGCGGCCTGACGCCCGTCTACAAGTGCGTCGACACCTGCGCCGCCGAGTTCGAGGCGCGGACGCCGTACTACTACTCGACGTACGAGCGCGAGAACGAGGCTGCATCCGCTGCAATGGGCGACGCGGCTGACGTCGCGGCGAGTGTCGTCGTGCTTGGCAGCGGCCCGATCCGAATCGGTCAGGGCATAGAGTTCGATTACTGCAGCGTGCAGGCGGCCCAGGCGTTGCGCACAGCGGGCGTCCCGTCGGTGATGATCAACAGCAATCCGGAGACGGTCAGCACCGACTTCGACTGCAGCACGCGGCTGTACTTCGAGCCGCTCGACGAGGAAGCGGTGATGGCGGTCATCACGGAGGAGGGTGCACGCGGCGCTGTCGTGCAGTTCGGCGGGCAGACCGCGATCAACCTTGCCGAGCCGCTGCACCGACGTGGCGTCACGATCCTCGGCAGCTCGGTGGCGACGATCGACACGGCGGAGGACCGTCGCAGCTTCGAATCGCTGATGCGCACGCTCGAGATTCCGCAGCCGCCGGGCGCCGCCACAAGCGATCCTGTCGAGGCGTTGCAGATCGCCGAGCGCATCGGATTCCCGGTGCTGGTACGGCCGTCATACGTCCTCGGTGGACGCGCGATGGAGATCGTGCACAGTCGCGAGGCGATGCAGCGGTATCTGAGCGCTGCCATGGATGCGTTGCCAACCGACTCCGGTACGCATCGTGGCACGGTGCTCGTCGACCGCTACCTCTTCGGCACCGAGGTCGATGTCGACGCGGTCTCAGACGGCGAAACGGTGGTCCTGCCAGGCCTCATGGAGCACGTCGAGCGCGCCGGTGTGCACAGCGGCGACTCGATGGCGGCGTATCCCGCGTCCCAGCTCGCCGCCGACGTATGCGACCGCATCGTCGCCGACACCGTCCGCATCGCGCAGGCGCTCGACGTGCGCGGACTCTGCAACATTCAGTACGTCGTGTATCGCGGTATGCCGCACGTGCTCGAGGTGAATCCGCGCGCGTCGCGCACCGTTCCGTTTCTGAGCAAGGTGACGGGTGTGCCGATGGTCGAGCTCGCGACACGCGTGCTCCGCGGTGAACGCCTTGCC
>JBHEMA010000017.1:0-9603 GCA_046262795.1 Candidatus Dormibacteria bacterium
GCGGAGGCAGGTTCCCCACGGCGCGTGCAGTCAGCGAGGCGATCGAGGGCGTAGGCGGTGTCTTGAACGCGGCCACCGACCGCGAGGCGACGGTGTTCTGGACGCGCGTTCCGGCAACGCAGTTCGAGCTCGCCGTCTCCGTGCTCGCCGACATGCTGCTGCGTCCGGCCTTCGATCCCGCCGAGGTGGTGAAGGAGCGCCAGGTCGTCATCGAAGAGTTACGCATGTACCAGGACAGCCCGCAGGACTTCGCTCAGATCGTGTTCGACGAGGTGATGTGGCCCGATCACGCGCTCGGCCGTGATGTCGCAGGTCGTGAGGAGACCGTCCGCACGTTCACCGGCGATCAGTGCCGAACTCACGTCGACATGCACGTGCGTCCGGAGACGCTCGTCGTGAGCGTCGCCGGTGGCGTGTCTGCCGACCACGCTGCAGCCGTCGTCGCTGCGGAGCTCCAGGACTGGGCCCAGCGACGGCGTCCCGAGCGCACCACACCGGAAGCCGCGACGGCTCCGCATGGCCCTGTGCTTCGCGTCGCGCGACGCACCGTCGAGCAGGCATCGCTCCTGCTTGGCGCGCGTTCGCTCTCGTATCTCGACCCTGACCGTTTCGCGCTCGACCTGCTCAACGTGGTGCTGGGCGAGGGCATGTCAAGCCGGCTGTTTCTCGAGCTGCGTGAACGTCGCGGCTACGTGTACGACGTGCACTCGTTCGTCAGCCGCCTGCGCGACACCGGCGTCTTCGGCATGGGGCTCGGATGCGAGCCGCGACGCGCCCGTGTTGCCATGCGCGCGGCGATCGCCGAGCTAGAGCGGCTCGTCGACGCGCCCGTCGAAGACGCCGAGCTGCACAAGGCCCGCGAGTACGCCAAGGGCCGCCTGCTGCTGCAGCTGGAGAGCACCTCGACGCTGTGCGAGTACGCGGGCCAGCAGCTGCTGCTCACCGGCACCGTGCTCGAGCCCGCAGAGGTCGTGGCGCGGTACGACGCGATCACTGCGGCTGACGTGCAACGGGTGGCTCAACGCACCTCCGCGAGCGGTTTGCGCGCTGCGATCGTTGGACCGTTTCGCAGCGAGCAGGCCTTCGAAGCGCTGCTGCTCGACGTGAAGTCGGCTTCGTCCAGCTCTCTATAGTTGCGCGCCATGGCTGCAGAGCGGACGCTGGTGCTGGTCAAGCCGGACGGTGTGCAGCGTGGCCTCATCGGCGACGTCATCACCAGGTTCGAGCGGCGTGGTCTGCACCTTGTCGCGCTCAAGCTGTTGCGCATCGACCGCACCCTCGCTGAACGCCATTACGGCGAGCACGCGACCAAACCGTTCTTCGAGTCGCTCGTCGGATTCATCACGTCCGCGCCGGTGGTCGCGATGGTGTGGGAAGGTGCCGGCGCGGTGGCTCTGGTGCGGGCGATGATGGGCGCGACGAATCCAGCGGATGCGGCGCCCGGCACCATTCGCGGGGACCACGCCGTGACCATCGGCGCCAATGTCGTGCACGGGAGCGACTCCGTCACGCGCGCCGCCGAAGAGGTCGCGCTGTTCTTCAGTGAGGACGAGCTGATCAGCTGGGAGGCGGATGCAGCACGCTGGGTGAACGCGTGAAGATGCGTCGTCGCTGACGACGGCGTATCACCTCGAGCACGACGACTCCGATCGCCGCTGCACCGATGCCCGACGTGGTGACGGGCTGCAGCGTCGGTCCGTTGCCCAAACCGCCGAAGTGGTTGAGCGGCCAGATGCGCAGGAATGCCTTCGCCAGGATGTTCTTGCGCGGGACGAGTCCGAACGAACGCGAGTCGCTCGAGAAGTTGCGGTTGTCGCCCATGACGAAGTACTGACCCTGGGGGATGTTCAGAGGTTGCGGCGACGCCGATGCGGTGCCGTCGCCACGACAGCAGAAGTCGAGCGTGGTCCACGCCTGCGGCAGGTAGGGCTCGCTGACCAGCTGAAACGGGCCCTGACCGTTCGGTTTGATCAGCAACTCCGTCGGTTGGTGTGAACCGTCGATCTCGATGGTGTCGCCGGGGACGCCGATGACCCGCTTGATGAAATCGCGCGACGGATCGTTCGGCGGCTGCAGCACGACGATGTCACCGCGCGACGGGTTGGCGCCGAAGTCGTACGAGACCTTGCTCGCAAGGAGGAGGTCCTGGTCCTGCAGCGTCCCCACCATGCTCGTGCCGTCGACGCGGACCGTCTGCAATGCGCTCCAGATGACGATGTAGAGGATGAGCGCGATGAGCAGCACCTCGAGGATGTCGCGCAGCCAGTTCGCTCTCCGGCGGCGCGTCGGGGCGACCGCGGTGGGAGGCGGGGTCGCCACCTGTGTCATTCGATCCGATTATGAGGGTTGGCTCCCGAGGCCCAGCCACGGTGCGGTGACGCGGCCGCCACAGCGAACGCCGCCGCCGCGCTGGCAGAATGAGCCGATCCCGCGCATTGCCGCGGGCGGTTTCCAGCACTCACGCGAGGGTTAGCTCATGGCGCTGCTGACGCAGAACCCGTACAAGCAGAAGTCGTTCGACCTCTCCGGGTTGAGCGGTATCTCCGATCACACGCTCGAGGTGCACTTCGGACTTTATGCCGGTTATGTCAAAAACACGAACACGCTCAACGAGCAGCTCGTCGAGTTGCTGCAGCAGGGGAAGGCGGGAACGCCCGTGTACGCGGAGCTGACGCGCCGGCTCGGCTTCGAATACAACGGCATGGTGCTGCACGAGTGGTACTTCGGCAACATGAAGCGCGACACGGGCGGTGACATCTCGAGCTCGTCCGAGCTGGGACGCGCGCTCGGCGAGTCGTTCGGCGACCTCGAGACGTGGAAGAAGGACTTCACCGCGGTCGGCGGCATGCGCGGTGTCGGCTGGGCGGTCACGTTCCTCGACCCCGCAACCCGGCGGCTGAGCAACCATTGGATCACGCTGCATGAGGACGGCAACATCGCCGGCTTCAAGCCGATCATCGTGATGGACGTGTGGGAGCACGCCTTTCTCCTCGACTACAAGCCCGCGGACCGGCCCAAGTACATCGAATCATTCCTCGCCAACCTCGACGTGCAGGCAGCTGAGGCGCGGCTCACGGGGTCAGCCGACCGGCCGGTCGGCTAGAGCGGCGGGCCGCCGAGCCGGCGGTAGAGCGCGTCGAGGTCCGCGTCGTCGAGAAAATCGATGACCACGCGGCCTCCCGTTCGTGGATTGCGCTGCAGATGCACCGGCAGACCGAGTGTCGACTCCAGTCCCCTGCGGAGCGCCTCGTCGTCGGGCGGCAGAGCTTTGCGCGCGGCCGCGGGTGATGGCGCCTGGGGCGAGCGCCCCGGCTCGGTGCGCGACTGCACCGTACGTTCTGTCTCGCGGACCGAGAGGCCTCGCTCGAGCACTTCGTGAGCCAGCGTCTCTTGGGCCCGCTCGCCGGGCAGAGCGAGGATGGCGCGCGCATGTCCGGCGGAAAGCTGTCCCTGCGCGACCGCCTCCTGAACCGCCGCGGGCAGCATGAGCAGCCGAATGGCATTGCTCACGGCCGGGCGACTGCGCCCCAGGCGCAGCGCGATCGCCTCGTGCGAGAGCTCGAAGGTGTCCGCCAGCCGGGCATAGGCGGACGCCTCCTCCATGGGGTTGAGGTCCGACCGCAGCAGGTTCTCTGTCAGCGCCATCTCCAACGAGTGGCGCGCCGACTCCGCAGCCGGGCGAACGATCGCCGGGATCGAGGCGACGCCGGCGCGCTGGGCGGCCCGCAGGCGCCGCTCGCCCGCAACGAGGCGGTAGCTGCTGCCCTCGCGCTGCACGACGATCGGATGCAGCAGCCCGTGAAGCCGGATCGACTCCCCGAGCGCCTCGATGCCTGCTTGGTCGAAGTCGTGGCGCGGCTGCTCAGGGTTCGGCGCGACGGCTGTGGGATCGACCGCGACGAGTGACGCCTCGGGGCCGACGTCGCCGCTCTCACCGGCCCGCGGACTGAGGAGGGCGTCCAACCCTCGACCCAGGCCGCGGCGCCGGAAGGTGCGCTGCTGACGCTCGGAATCGCTCATGCCCGTGGCCCGAAGGACACCGCCGCGGGATGTGCGTGCATGCGCTCGTCGAGCGCGGCAGCGAGCTCGCGGTACGCGACCGCGCCGCGACACGCGGGGTCGTAGAGAGTGATGGGCAGGCCATGGCTCGGCGCCTCGCTGAGGCGCACGTTGCGGGGGATGACCGGCTCGAGCAGCTGATCACCGAACCGAGCTCGGACCTCGTCGACCACCTGATGGGCCAGGGCCAGGCGGCCGTCGAACTGGGTCATGACGATGCCGGCGATGCTCAGCGCCGGGTTGAGGTCGCGCCGCAGGAGCGCGATCGTGTGTGTCAGCAAGCCCAACCCCTCGAGTGCGTAGAACTCGCACTGGATCGGGACGACGAGGCCGCGAGCGGCGACCACGGCGTTCACCGTGAGCAGCCCGAGGCTCGGTGGGCAATCGACGAGGACGTAGTCGTAGAGGAGCTCCTCGGCGTCGAGTGACTGGGAGAGGCGATGTTCGCGCCGGCTCAAACCGACGAGCTCGATCTCGGAGCCGGCCAGCGCGATATCCGAAGGGACGACGTCCAACCCGTCCACCGCGGTGGGCATGGTCGCCTCCGTGACCGATCGGCCGAGGACGACGACGTCGTAGATGCTCGTCTGCACCGATCGCCTGTCGACCCCGAGGCCTGAGGTGGCATTGGCTTGCGGGTCGATGTCGATCAGCAGGACTGCGCGGCCGAACTCGGCGAGGGCGGCGGACAGGTTGACCGCGGTCGTCGTCTTGCCCACGCCGCCCTTCTGGTTGGCGACTGCGAGAACGATGGGCCGGGGCATGCTGCGGCGATTATGTCGTCAGGCCTGGGCGGAGCGGGGAATCGGCGGGTTTATCCACCTTTTCCCCAGGCCCCGAGCGCTGCAGCCGCGGCGAGTTGAATTCGGACAGCAGCGCTCACGCACCCTTCTGTGGATAACAAATGACGCGCGGCCTTGGCCGTTCCACGTGTTACATGACGGTGAAACAGCGCTATGCTCAGGCCATGGAGGCGATCGGGGCATCCGAGAGCCGGGGCGGCGTCCCGAGCGAAGATCTCATTGCGGGCTTCCTCGTCGGGCTGCTCGAAGGTGAGGGGCATTTCGGTGGTGATGGCCGCCAGCCGCAGGTCACCCTGCGCATGCACACCCGGCATCGGGGGATCTTCGACCTGCTCCTGCGCCACTTCCCCGGCGGCGCCCTGTATGGCCCGTATCACCACGGCGGGCGCTCGTATTTCCAATGGAGCGCGCGCGGTGTATTTCTCCGCTCGCGCCTCGTGCCGTTGATCGAGCGGTATCGGTTCCTGCTCGACGACTACACTGCCGCGCGCTTCGATGACATGTGTGACCGGTACGGCATCACGCGAGTGCTCGACGAGCGCATTCCAAGCTCACGCGACCGCGCACCGTAGAATCGGCGTCCGTGCTTGCACGAGAGAAATACACGTGGCGCTTCGTGACGCCGATCCCGCCGCGCGAGGTGTTCGCGACGATGGAGCAGCTCATCGGCACGCCGCCGTACCGATTCGACGTTTTCGACGACGACACCGCACGCGCGATTGAAACTGCACGACGCGGTTTCGTCGGCAATTGGACCAAGCCGCGCCGAGGCATACGCTGGGTCTCGTGCACCGCGCGCACGACACCGCAGGGCACGGACGTCGCGGTTGCGGCGAGCTCAGGCGGCGGCTTGATCTTCAAGGCAATGGGCAAGGCCGATGGCGGTCCACTTGCGCGCGCGTTGCAGCTCGTGCGCCTGCTCACCGCGGGTCGATCCGATTCCAAGACCATCTACCGCCGGCGCGACATCCCGCCTGGGCCGGTGACGCTGGTTGCGTCGTGGGCGGGCATGCCATATCGCCTCTACACACAACCTCGATACGACGCGCCGCGTGGTCCCGAAATCTTCGCTGCGACAGAGCTCGAAGCCGTACCGGGCGGTACGGCGACCTTCGTGCGCGTGCGTGTGCACGGTGCCGGCGAAGGCTATATCGAGCGCGACCAGATCGTTGCGGCGACGGACACGGCGACGCGCGAAGCGCAAACGCAGGCGGCGCGCTTCGTCTGAAGCGCGCTCAGCGCAAAGGCACACGTGGCGCGTGCTGCGTGTGGATGGAGAGGGCCGCTCTTAGAGGGCTGTCGTGCGTCTCTCCTGGCGCCGCCGGATCAGGTGACGGCGGCGGCGGTGACCCAGGTGTATGACCGTGTTGTCGGCGGTCAGCTCCCCACCACTACGAGGGTCGGGCAGGAGGCGGTACTGGAACAGTCGGTCATGGGCGAGGATCCTCCTTTTCGCTGAGTGCCGCCGTGCCGGGACCGCGCTGCGTCAGTCTGGATGCGGGTGGCGCGGGGCCGAGAGACGCGCCCCAATTGTATCCGTCGGCGAAGGGGAATTCACTGCTTCGCAGTCATAGTGGCTGGCGGCCGGCGGCGCCGGTGTCGCGCGGATGCCAGTAACCGACGCGGTCTTCACCGAGGCGCCAGCACAGATACACCGGTTCGCCGCCCCGCGTCGCCGGAAAGTCGCAGAGGCCGGTCGCGGGGTCACGCAGGACGACGCCGAGCTCCGTGATCTGCGCGAGCAGCTGCGCGTACTCGCCGTTCCCTTCCATCATCGACTCCGGCGCCGAGCCGTTCGAAGCCGCGTGCTGGCGCGCACCCTGAGCGCCGCCTCGGTACTTCTCGTGCGCGTCGCGCAGGCGAGGCAGCAGCTCGACAAGCTGCGGCAGCAGTGCATTGGCCTCGTCCTCGGTGAAGACGCGCTCCACGATGCGCTCAGTAGATACCGAGCTCGAGCTTCGCCTCCTCCGAGGCCATAGTGCGCGGGTCCCACGGCGGCGACCACACGAGGTTCACGCGCACGTCGTTGACACCGGGCAGCGGTGCGCAGACGGCGTGCGCCTGCGTGTTGATGATCGGGCCGAGCGGACAGTACGGCGTCGTCAACGTCATGTCGACGACGAGCGTGCCGTCGTCTTCGAAGTGCGTGCCATACACCAAGCCGAGTGACACGATGTCGATGCCGATCTCCGGGTCGTACACCTCGCTGAGCGCCGCGCGAATCAGCTCCTCGGAGGCGCGCGGTTCGGTCGCTCCTTCGGGCGTGCTCATGTCACGGTCACCCCGTCAACAGCGGCGTCGCTTTGCAGTGCCTGCAGCAATGCATTCCATGCCAGCGTGGCGCACTTGACTCGCACTGGATATGCGCGTACGCCGCGCAACGCTTCGAGATCGCCTACATCAAGGTGCTCTTCGCGTCCCTGCAACAGGCCGCGGAACCGTTCGGCGAGCGACCGTGCGTCGTGTGCAGTCATGCCCGAAACCGTGTCGCACAGCATGCTCGCCGAAGCCTGGCTGATGGAGCAACCACGCCCGGTGAAGCCGATGGCGGCAACCGCATCGCCGTCGAAACGGAGGCTGAGGTCGATCTCATCGCCGCAGAGCGGGTTGTTCGCTTCCACCACTCGATC
Source organism: Candidatus Dormibacteria bacterium (assembly GCA_046262795.1). Taxonomy (GTDB): domain Bacteria; phylum Chloroflexota; class Dormibacteria; order Aeolococcales; family Aeolococcaceae; genus JAFALX01. The sequence goes on from JBHEMA010000017.1 coordinate 7,493, forward strand.
CGCCGGTTCCACGCGTTGCTTGTGACGGGGATGCCGGAAGTGGTCGAGGATGATCTCGCGGTACAGGTCGTCATCGACCGGCGTGAATCCGGCCGATGTCACGTTCGCCATGGCTCCATCGTAGTCCAACGGCTCCGAGGCCAAACCCGAACGCTGTGGCGCGAGAATCGCGCGAATGCGCCGCTTCAGCGTGAACCCGTCGCCGGTCTTCTGGTTGCTTGCCGGTCAACTCGTGATGTTCACCGGGATTGCGGCGCTCTTTCCCATCGCACCGCTGTACATCGCCCATCGCGGAGGCAACTCGGTGGCGATAGCGATCTTCGTCGCCGGACCCCTCGCCGCGAACATGCTGGCGCAGGTGCCGGCCGGACGGCTCGCCGATCGCATCGGACGACGACCGTTGCTCATCGGCACACGTGTCGCGTACGCGGCGCTTGCTGCGCTGCTCTTCTTCGACGTCGGTCCGCTCTGGCTGCTGATCACCGTGCGCGCCCTCCAGGGCGCCACGAGTGGTGCGTATGTGCCCGCGTTGATGGCGGCGCTCACGGACATGAGCGAACCGCACCGCCGCGCGGAACGCTTTTCCCAGCAGCAGGCGGTGGAGATGGTCGGCTTGCTCGTCGGTCCGCTGCTCGGTGGAGCGGCTGCGCTCTGGCGCGACTCGGGTGCATTCGGCGTCGCCGGGCTCGCGGTGCTCATCGGGCTGCTGCCCATGGCGCGCGTTCCCGAAACGAAACCGCGAGGACCGAGGCCGCAGCAGGCGCCGCACTTCCGCTGGCGTCAGCGCGGAATCGTCGTGCCGGCACTCGGCTTGCTCGTCGTGGGCACCGTGTTCTCGATGTACGACGTCGTCTGGCCGCAGTACCTGACGGCGCGCGGCTATGGCGCGTTCGTCATCGGGGTTTCCATCAGCCTCTTCGCCATTCCGATCCTCCTGCTTGCACGGCGCGCAGGCCGTCTCTCCGACCGCGTCGACCGGCGCAAGCTCATCCCGACCGGCTTCACCGTGGTCGCGTGCTGCGCCGCGAGTTATCCATTCATGCGCTCACTACTCCCGATCCAGCTCGTCGGTGAGGCGGAGGCGGTCGCCACCGTTGTCCTCGAGCCGAGCCTGTTTGCTGTGATCGGGGAGAGCGTCGACGAGCACAATCGCGGCCGCGCCATGGGTATCGGCGGCTTCTTCCAGTTCGGTGGCTCTGCGTTCGGCGCCGGCGTGCTCGGCGCGCTGTACGGAGTCAACGGCGGCGCGCCATTCTGGAGCTCGAGCGGACTGCTCGTCAGCGCGGCCGTGCTGTGCGCCGTTGCCCTGCCTCTTCGTCGCGCGCGCGTGCCGGGGCCGCCGCTGGAGCCGCAACCGACCGTGCGCGAGCGCGAGGCGGTGTGACGCCTGTGACGCTGCTCCTGGGTCACGGAGCGTCGGGCGACGCGCGCTCGATGACGCCGTGGGTGCACGCGCTGAAGCCACACGGTGTGGAAGCGTTCGCCTTGCAGCTGCCGAAGGGCAACGCCGAGCGCGCAGCCGGCGTGTTCGGGGACGCGCTCCACAAACACACTGGTGCTGCAATCGGCGGCCACTCATATGGTGCTCGCGCCGCCAGCCTGCTCGCCGCCCAACAGCAAGTCAGCGCGCTCGTGCTGCTCAGCTATCCGTTACATCGTCCCGGTCACCCCGATGAGCTCCGCGCGGAACACTGGAAGCGCATCGCGTGTCCGGTGCTTCTGTTGAGCGGCGACCACGACCAGTTCGCGCAACTCCCGCTGCTGCAACGCGAGGTGAAGACGCTGCGCGACCACGAGCTGGTCGTGTATCCAGGCCAACGTCACGGTCTGTTGCCTGTCAAGGAGGACGCAGCAGACCGAATCGCGAGGTTCTTGCGAAAGACGTAGTGAAGCGGCATCAGCGCGCGCGGAAGCAGCCGTCACGGCACGCCTCCCCTAGACGCGAAAGACCCGCTTCACCTCGCCGAGCGCCGCGCCAAGAGCGTCGATCTCTGCGTGCGTGTTGTACAGGTACACCGACGCCCGCGCCATTGCTGCAACGCCATAGCGCCGCATCAACGGTTGCGCGCAGTGGTGGCCGGCTCGGATCGCGATGCCTTCGGTGTCGAGGA
>JBHEMA010000018.1:0-5798 GCA_046262795.1 Candidatus Dormibacteria bacterium
GTTGGCGGAACCCGTCGACGTCGCCCACGTCACGTAGACGTTCTCGTCGCTGTCGAACGCGAGCACGTCACCGCTGCCGACTGACGACTGTGCGCCCGTCACCGCCTCATGTCCGACCCACGTCCCGCTGCCCGCGGCAAATGCCTGCATGGGATGCGCCAGCGAGCTGAAGCCGATGCCGCCGTCACCGAACTGCACGGGCTCGATGAGCGTGTCGTGCTTGGGCAGATAGAAGAGCTTGCCGTACGGCGTGTACGCGCCGCCGACCGTGCCGCTCGGTCCGACACCACCACCGTCGTTGAGGCCCAGCGTCATGCACGATGCGCCGGCGTTGGTGGTCTCGTAGACGACGTGGCCCGCGGCTTCGGTGTTGGTCGACAGCCACGCCACTCCCGGAACCGGACCGCCGGCGACCCACTGACGATCTCCGGGTGTGCACTCAGTCGTGCCCGTGGGCCACGTCTTGCCGCCGTCGGTCGACGAGTAGAGCGCGTCGTTGGCGAGGTCGATCCCGGTGGCGTAGATATTGCCGCCCGCGTCCTCGGCGAGGTCGGGATCGCTGAAGCCGGCGTGCTGGATGTCGCTCGGCGACTGCGTCCAGGTGGCGCCGTCGTCGCTGGAGTACCAGATGTTGATCTGATTGTCGTAGCTGCAGACGAATCCCTGCGGCGCCTGTCCCATGTCGCACGTCGTGCTTGGCGACGTGTAGCCGCTGCGGTAGAGCAGCGTCGTGCCCTCGTGCGCGGCGTAGATGAGGTCACCCGCCTTGTGCGAATAGATGACGGCGGGCTCGCCACCGGCGAGGTTCGTGTTGACGTACGTCGTCGAGAAGGTGACGTTGTCTGCCTGAGCCCGCGTCGGCACGATGAATGCGCCGGCAGCTCCGAGCGCGCTGAGCGCGACCGCCGTCCGTCCTCTGAATGTCAGCCGCATTGCCTGAACCTCCTTCCTGAGATGAGCGGCGCAAATCCTACGCCCCACTCGGCGAGGCGCGACCGATTCAGCGAGCTGGTATCTCACCCACGCCTGCGAATAGCGTGATACGGATTGTCTGACGTTGTGTAGTGCAGATTGGTATACTGCTTGCATGGCGCAGGTCGCGCTGCGACTTCCCGATCGCCTCATGGACGAGGTGGACTCCGTCGCGGCAGCCCGCAACGCAACCCGTTCCGACGTTATTCGCGCTGCGCTCGAGCAGTACCTCTACCGCTTGGCGTGTGAGCGCGACGCCGCCATCTACGAAGGCCAACCGCTCACGGACAAGGAGCTGGCACTGGCAGACGATCCGGACGGCTGGAGCATCACGCCTCAGTGGTGAGAGGTGACGTGTGGTGGGCGTCGACAACCGGCGGCGAGCGTCCGGTGCTCATCTTGACGCGTGACCCCGTCGCCGACCGCATCGACGGGGTCGTCGTTGCTCCGTGCACGCGCACCATTCGAGGTCTTCTCAGCGAGGTAACCCTCGGCCCCGAAGACGGCATGCCGGAGCGGTGCGTCGTGAGCTTCGACAACCTGCACACGCTCAGGCGGCGAGCGTTTCGCCGCTTCATTACGCGACTCTCGGACGCGCGCATGGATGACGCGTGCAGGGTGCTGCAACTGGCGCTCGGATGCGCTGGATCCGCGCGCAGTTACTAATGGACAAACTTGTATGGCTCTTCACCGACGACCCAGCCGTCATGACCCGGCGGAATGAAGTACGCATCGCCCGGACCGACCTCGTACCAGTGCCATTCGACCATGCCGTACGCCCTTGCACCGTGAGTCTAGACAATCGCGGTGCGCCTTCTAGAATCACGGCCGCAGTGATCGCAACGCGATACACGGAGCAAGCACATACCCGATGCCATTCAAGTTGACAATGACCAGGCGCTCGCAAGCGTTCTGGTACAACACGGCATCTCTGGCGATCCTCATCGGTGTGGCGATTGCCCACTACGCCACGGGCCGCGGAATCGTTTCCGGTCGCAGTGGGCTGCACGATGCGTTGGTTGCCGCCTGGTTTGCGGTCCTCGGCGGTGTCGCCATCAGCTACAAGGGCATCGTCGACCACCGCACCGAGCTCGAGTGGCGCAACGGGTGGATCACGTGGTACATGACGCGACCATTCAGCTCGTTCGTCGTTGGCGTGGTCACGTATGAGCTGCTCCAGATCGCCAACACCAATGCGCCGCCCTCGCTGCCGGCGCTTGCCGTTGTCGCCTTCGTCTTCGGCACGCAGGAGCGTCGCTTCTTCGCCTTCCTCTATCAGGTGGCGCGGCTCGTGCTCAACACACCCGGTGACGAAAGCGGCGACCTGCAGGTGACGTCGATTCAACCGGATCGCGGCGCGGCTGGATCACTGCTCATCGTCCAGGGGCAGGGCTTTCAGCCCGACACCACCGCGACGATCGGTGGTGTTGCCATGACGCAACTGGTGCCGAGTGCGGACGGCACGACGCTCGCGGGGATCGTGCCGGCCGGCAACGGTGATCAGGAATTGATCGTCACGAACCCCGACAACTCAGCGCGGCGCGCACCGCGGCACTTCACGTACCAGCAGCAGCAGTAGGCGCGCGAACGCGCTCGTTCAGCCGGCCGCGTGCCGTCGCCGCCGCACCACACTGCCGGCGACGATTGCCATGCCACCTGCAAGCGCGATGAGCGCAACCGCGGGAACCTCAGGTGTGTTCACGGGCGCGCCCGCCGGGTTGAAGTCGAACGGCGCCACGACGTCGACGAGGTTCGGCAGCTGACCACCGAAGGTGCCCAGCCCTGCATCCGTGTTCGGTGGCGTCTCGGCGTTGCCGGACGGCAGCGTCTGCGAGGATGCGGTGACGCTGTACAGGATGTTGTCGATCGCGCCGGGTTCGTTCACGGCGGACTTCGGCACGGTGATGGTGATCGTGGCAGGCGACGTCGGCGTGTACTGACAGTTCGTGCCGGAGAGCTGCGTCGTGCCCGGATATGTGATCTCGGCACCGCCGCCGGTCGACATTTGCGAGCTCTGTCCCACCCAACACGTCGGCGCGCCGCCGTTCACGGACTCCATGTATGCCATGAAGAGCGCGCCGCCCTCTGCGGTATCTGTGTTCGACGGCACGTGCCACTGCACCTGCCACAGGTTGGTGGTGCCGCCCGCGGTCGGGTCGGGGCCAAGCGACGTCAGGTCCGCCACTTGCATCGTGATCTTGTAGTGCGTCGCATCCGGCGCGGTGACGCACGCCTGCGTGATGTCGAGGTGCGGAGTGTTCGCGCTCGACACACCGTTGGCGTCGAACGTCGCGTCACCCGAGGGATCCGTCGCGCAGTTGCCGGTGAGCGCCGGCGTCCCGTTGACGGTGCCGACGTTCGCAAACAGGCTCGGCCCGCTGTTCTGGCGCACGTACATCGCCTCAGGTGACAGCTGGCTGTTGCCCTCGAACATGTTCGTGCCGGCATAGCTGATCTCGGCCTCGCCGTTGGGCCCGGCGCGCATTTGCAGGAAGTCGCCGAGGCCGCGGTTGCCGTTCTGACCACCGATCAGCGTCTGCATCGAGCCGTAGTGAATGAAGTGCTCGCTGGCGAGGATCGGCGCCGTCCAGTTCGCGCCGTTGTCGAGCGTCTGCACCATCCAGAGGCTGTACTGACCCTGCACGTCGTCAGGGCCGTTGGTGTCGCCCGTCTTCCATGGCGCCGGCGTGCCGTAGAACGCGACGTCGATGCGGCCCGGATCACCCGACGCAGGCCACGCCATCACGTCCTGGTTGAGTCCTGGAGTCGGTAGCTGCGCCACTGCGGACCATGTGGTCCCCTCATCCGTCGATGTCGAGAAATACAGCTGCGTGTTGCCGGTGACGTTGCCACCGCTCACCGGCGCCTCCTCCCAGACGGCGAAGAGGTTGCCCTGACGGTCCACCGACATCGTGGGGAAGTTCGCCCCGGTCTTGAAGTTGGGGAACGTCGATACGGTGTGCTCACCGCAGTTGCTGAGCCCCTGCAGATTGGTGGCGGACTCGGCAACGACATCGCAACGGTCGACGATGATGCTGTTGAGGTTCGCATTGTCATGCACAACGAACACCTTCGGTCCGCTCGCAGCGCCGGTGCCCGGGTAGGTGAACGACTCGTCGTTGCCCATGATCCCCTCGTCGCAGCTCAACGTCAGCGGGGTGCTGAACTGTTGGCCCGCAGTGCTGCCCGGCGCACCGAACGCCGGCGAGCGCGTGATCTGCAGCGCATTGTTCGTCTGCGCCGGGCATGTCGCCTGCGCTTGCGTCGGCGGGGCGAAGGACTCGTCGTAGACGAGGAACATTTCGCCGCCATTGGTGGGATCGCCGATGGTCGTGTACCACTGCCGGTCGACCGCCTCGTCGGCGACGCCGTGGCAATTCTGCGTGGTCGTCCAGCTACGCCCCTGATCATCGGATCGACCGACGGCGAAGTTGGCGGCGTAGAGATCGGCGTAGTACAGGTGTCCCGCCGAATCGACCGCGAGCTCTGCGTCGCCACCGCCGACACACGCGATCGGCTTACCCAGCGGTGGAATCTGCGACGGCACGTACTTGAACGTCTGCCCGCCATCGGTCGATCGCCAGATCACGCTGGAGTCGCCGGTGCCGACGGGCGCGCTGGAATAGACGACCTCATGCCCCGGCGAATGCGTGTCGAGCCGCAGGTCCTGCTCGAAGCCATCACCGACGATGCCGCTCGCAACCGGCGTGCCGAAGCCGACCGTCGACGGACCGGCGTGAGCGGGATGTGCAGTCGTGAGCGCTGCGCTCAGCCCGAGCGACGCCGCGATGACTGCCGGAATGCGCATGAGTCCGTGCATCGAACCCTTCCTCAGTACTTCGTTCGCTTCCTTGTGAGGCGACGTTACCACAATCAAAAAAGGGCCCCCGCGAGCGGGAGCCCTTTTTGCAAAACGTCGATCGTTACGAGGCGAGTGCCGGAACGAGATTCGCCGCGTTTGGCGTGCCAAGACCAGTTATGGGATCCCAGCCCGTGGTCGCGTTGTAGCCAGGGACGTTCGGATCGGTCTGGTTGTTGCCGACGGTCACGTCGTAGTAGTCGTTGCTGTACGACGCCGGGTTCGACGCGATCATGTACAGCTTCGGATTGATCAGCCCGAGGTTGTGACCCGCCATCTGATCTGCGATCGCGACCAGGCCTGCCCACTGCGGGCAGCTGAGCGATGTACCGCCGATGTCGTACCACCCGGTGGAGCACGGCGAGCTGCCGCATTTGAGTCCGCTGTCACCGGGGCCCGGCAGCGACACGTACACGAGCGCACCGGTGCGCGAGCTCGCCTGCAGGCCGACGTCCGGCACGCCGCGCTGCGACGGCGGAATCGGCGTGCTGCCCGGCGGAAGCGTGTCCTGGTAGGACGGGCGGCTGAAGACGTTGCTGAAGCCCCCACCGCTGTCGACCCATCCAACCTCAGTCTGACCGGGGTTGTGCTGGCAGTTCACCGGCGGATCGCCGCTATCGACCGTGCGCGTGGTCGTGTTATTCGGGTCGGTGCATAGGTAGGTTCCGCCGACGCCGGTGACCAGCGGATCACTCGCCGGCCAGCTCACGGTCGGCTGCTCGATGGTCGAGCCGCCCTGACCCACCGGCTGCTTCTGCTGGTTCGCCGTGCCGAAGTCACCCGACGACGCGAGCACCGTCACACCGTTTGCCTGCGCGTCCTGGTAGGCGTAGCGCAGGTTCTGCAGCGACTGCGAGCTACCGAACGATTCCTCGGACGCGCCGAAGCTCTGTGAGATGACGTTGGCCAGGTGGTGCTTCACCACGTAATCCTCGGCCTTCATCATGTCGGGGAAGCCCTGCACCCC
>JBHEMA010000019.1:0-5345 GCA_046262795.1 Candidatus Dormibacteria bacterium
CCCGGCCTGGGACGGGCGCCGCAAACGGACAGTGCCTTCATGCAACTGCTCGCGACATTGCCATGCCCGACAGTCGTCGACGCCGATGGCTTGAACATCGCGTCCGCGCACGACGTCGACTGGCGGCAATCACGCGAGCCGATCGTTCTCACGCCGCATCCGGCAGAGATGGCGCGGCTCTGCGGCGTCGACAGCGCGGTAGTGCAGGCCCAGCGTCGTCAGATCGCCGACCGCTACGCGCGCGAGCGCGGTGTCACGGTCGTCCTCAAAGGCGCCGAAACGATCATCGCGGCGCCCAATGGTCGCATGCACGTGGACACGCATCGCGTCGTGGCGCTTGCGACGGGTGGAACGGGCGACGTGCTGGCCGGCCTGCTGGGCAGCATGATCGCGCAAGGCCTCGAACCGTTCGATGCGGCGGTTGCCGCGGTCACGATCCATGCGGAAGCCGGCATGCTCGTGCAGTCACGACGCGGCCGCGCCGGTGCCCTGGCGTCCGATGTCATCGACGCACTGCCCGAGGCACAGCAATCGGTGCGCCGCACAATCGAACGCGCGGCATCGCGCCCGCGATGACGCTCAACAACCGCGATCCCCGTGTTGACGCGTACATCGAGGCGCTACCCGCCTGGCAGCGCCGCGTGTGCAACGACGTTCGCCGCCTCGTGCATGCCGCGGATCGCGACGTGACAGAGACGATCAAGCGCACGACGCAGCCCTATTTCGTGCTCGACGGCAACATCTGCGCGCTGTTGGCGGCCAAGGACCACGTGAACGTGTTCCTGTACGACGGTGGCGTCGTTCCCGACCCCGAAGGCATCATCACCGGCGGCCACGACAACACAACAGCACGCACGGTGGCGGTCCGTCAGGCAGAGAAGATCAACGCGCCGGCGTTGAGCGCGATGTTCATGCGGATCATCGCGAACAACCGCGCCGGCGGCTGGCGCAAGCTCAAGAAGAAGGCGTAGCGAGGGGAGAAGCTCTCTCCCCTGCGCTACTTGTCGTAAATAAAGCCCTGGAAAACGCCCGGGTCGGGTGAGAGCACGCGGTAATCGACGCGGTCCCAACCGTTCCAGTTCATCTCAGAGATCTTGAACTGACCTGCCGGCACACCGTCTGCCGGACCGACCGCCTCGACGTACGCAACGTGGCCGACGCCGCTTGCGCCACCGCGACCCGGCCACCACACGGCAGCCGCACCGACGACCGGTGTGTGACCGACCTGGTAACCCATCCGCGCGGCGTTGTTGTACCACTCGTCGGCGTTCCCGCCCCAGGGAACGCAGCGCCGTGATGCGACGTACCAGGTGCACTGTCCGAATGAGAACCTGTCGCCGCAAGAGCCGCCGGAGGCGACATTCGCCGGTGCCTCGTCGGCGGCGATCTGGTTGTCGATGTTCGCGATCTGCGCGGCGATCGCGCGCGCCGGTCCGTTGAGCGCATTGAACTCGTCGTTGCGGTTCATGAGATCGGCGAGCAGCTGACCCAATGGAGCCGCGAGTTGGCTCTCGAGTGCTTGCGCTTGAGCCGACTGCTGCTTGATCTGCGCCTGCTCCTGCTTGATCTGCTGATCTTCGTTGGCGAGCTTGCTCACCAGCTCGCGCACTTGGTCCGAGACCTGTGTCGCGTTCTTGAGGCGATCCATGGCCTGCTGGAAATCGCTCGCGCTGAGGATGGCGGCGAGTGCCTGACTCTGCCCCGACGTTTCCCACGTAGCGCGAATCACTGCACCAAGCTGCTGCTTGTCCTTTCTGACCGTCGCTTCGTTCGCGTTCAGCTGCTGGCTCAAGGTCATCAACTGCTGGTTGAGCTGGTTGAGCTTGGCCTGCTGCGCAAGCACCTTGTCCTGTTGCGATCCGTATGCGGACTCGGCGCTGTTGGCAAGGCCTCCTGCTGCGTTCAGGGACGGCTGCATCGCGGCAAGCTCGGCGACGAGAGCGGCGCGCTGTGCGCGCAGTTGGTCAATCTCGCTCGGCGAGGCCGTCGCGTGCGAATCCGATATGGAACCGATGCCCCCAGTCAGCAGAGCCGCAGCACCCCCCAGCACGAGGACGAGCTTGTGGCTCCGTCTCAATAGGCTGCCCTCCTAGTACTCGAACTGACGTTCCGACAAATCCTTCCACCGGCCGTCCCATTCCCCCGTGCCGCCGGTTGGCACTGGGCGGGCACTCTACAGAGAACGGACCGGGCGTCGCAACTCTTGCGGCCGTTTTATGACGGACACGTGAGTGACGATCGCGCCGCCAGCCCGGCCCCACCCTATTGTTGGATCGTGAGCGTGACGGCGCCGGCTTCCACGCGGCGGTTCGACGCCGGCGGCCCGACGCTGGGCGACACCGGCGAATCGGAACTGCTGCGCCTGCTCGCGTCGATCGCACGGCCCGCTGAGGGCGTCCTTGTCGTTCCGGTCGGCGATGACGCCGCGGTGTGGCGGCCGCCGCCCGGCGAGGACGTCGCCATCAGCCAAGACGCGCTGGTGGAGGGCGTCGACTTCGAACGGGCGTGGATCACGCCGCGCGCCCTCGGCCGTCGCGCCCTCCACGTTGCCCTCTCGGACCTCGCGGGGATGGGGGCCGTCCCCGCGTGGTGCTCGACCACTTTGTGTGCTCCGGCGGCGACCTGCCGCGACGATGTTCTCGAGATCCAGCGCGGCCTGGTCGAAGCCGCCGGTTCCATCGGGTGCGCCGTCGCCGGGGGCGACCTCAGCGACACGACAGGGCCGCTGGTCCTCGACGTCTGCGTCGGCGGTACCGCCCCCTCCGGGAAGTGGTTGACGAGAGACCGGGGACGCCCGGGTGACGTCCTGCTCGTCACGGGCAAGCCGGGGTTAGCAGCCGCCGGTCTCGCTGCGCTTCAGCGCGACCCCGGGCACGGCTCAGGGCGCGAGCAACAACGGTGGGTCAAGGCTCTGCTGGAGCCGGCGGCACGGATCGAAGAGGGGCGGCGCTGCGCGGCATCGGGCGTCACCTGCGGCGGCGACGTCAGCGACGGCCTGCTCGCTGACGCGCAGCGCACCGCCGATGCGTCGCACTGCGCGGCCGAGCTCTGGCTCGACCGCATCCCCGTCGCGAGCAGCATCCGTGACGCCTTCGGTGACGCGTGGGAGCAGCTCGTGCTCGGGGGAGGCGAGGACTTCGAGCTGCTCATCGCCGCGCAACATGAGATCGCCGCTGCGCTGTTGCGCGACTGGCCTGCGCAGCTCGCACCACTTCACATCGTGGGCCGGCTCACCGGCGGCGAAGGCGTGCGCGTGCTCGACACGGTAGGCGGCGCGGAGCGCGCGCGGCCCGCGATCCGCTCGCGCCACTGGCGGTGAAGCCGTTGGCGACGACGGTTCGGTGCTCGACTGAGCGCGAAACGCTCGCGCTGGGCGAGCGCATCGGCCGAGTGCTCGAACCAGGTGATCTCATCGTGCTGACGGGACCGCTTGGCGCCGGCAAGACGGTGATGGTCCGCGGCATCGCGGTGGGGACGGGCGCGGATCCACGCACTGTGCGCAGTCCGACATTCGTCTTTCATCACGTGTATCCCGGTGCCGGTCTCACGCTGCATCACCTCGACCTATACCGGCTCGGTGCGAACGCCGACCATCGATTCCTCGACATCGCGGCTCTCCTCGAGGAGGGCGGCGCCGTGGTGGAGTGGGGAGAGCTCGCCGACCTGAGGCGCTTCCAGCCGACCGTTGTGACGCTCAGCATCGCCGGCGACTCGTCGCGGTTGATCGCCCTGGCCGACGGTGCGCCGTTGCGGGTTGTCACGGCATGGTGCGGCGACGACCGAACACACCCGTGACCGTGCTCGCCATCGACACATCGGCGCGCAGGCGTTCGGTGTGCGTGACGGCATCCGTCGACGGAAGTCTCGAGCGCGCCGATGTGCGCGTGGACACCGCTGTCGACATCGCGTTGCCACAGGCCATCGCGGCGCTGCCGTTGGCGGACATCGACAGCGTCGTCGTCGTGATCGGACCTGGTTCGTACACCGGCGTGCGTGCAGGGATGGCCGCGGGCCTCGGCATCGCCCACGCTCGAAGCCTGCCGCTCTACGGCGCGAGTGCGCTCGAGGTCGTCGCGGCCGGCGCTGTCATCACCGGCGCAAGCGACGGCGTGGTGCTGACCGATGCCGGCCGCGGCGGCGTCTATCTTTCGCACTTCAGTCGGCGTCCCGCCTTGCACACTGACAGTGCTGTTCGCGTCGCACGAACGGAACTGCATCTCGACGGGGCCTCCGCGTACAGCGTCGATGCCATGGATGTCACCGGCCTGCAGCACATGGACCCGGCCGTGAGCCTCGCGGCGGTCGTTCCGGTGGCGCGGGGGCGCGAAGGCCTGGCGCGCCACGACCTGCAGGCGATCTACATCGAGTAGCGGGTGCGGCGCCGAGCCGCGCGTATCATGGGCTCACCCAGCCGCAGCAGCACGGTTCGCGCCTTTTCATGCAGGTTGTTCCTCGTCTCGCCATCGAGCGCATGCGATACGACGACATCGCGACGGTCCAGCAGATCGAGCGCGAGATCTTTCTGTCGCCGTGGCCGCGAAACGCGTACGCCAGTGAGCTCTCGCAGAACCGGCAGGCGTGTTACCTGGTGCTGCGCAACGGTGGCGTCACGGTCGGCTACGCCGGCATCTGGCGCGTGTCACACGAGGCGCATGTCACGACGATTGGCGTGCGCGCTATGGACCAGCGACGCGGGTATGGCACCACACTGTTTGCTGCGCTCATCCAACGCGCGTATGACATGGGCGCGCGCTGGGTGACGCTCGAGGTGCGCGCCAGCAACCTGCACGCCATGCGACTGTACGAGCGTTTCGGGTTCAAAGAGATCGGGCGGCGTCGCGCGTACTACACAGACAACGGCGAGGACGCCGTGATCATGTGGAGCGACAGCATCCATGCGCCCGCGTTCAAGCGGCGGTTCGCCGAGATCCTCGCCGGGATCGACGTCGCCGGTGTCGGCAACGGCCCGCCGCAGGAGTACCCGGCCGCCTGAAGCTGCTCGCCATCGAGACCTCGTGCGACGAGACCGCCGCGTCGGTACTCGACGGCGGACGCGACATTCTGAGCAATGTCGTGTCATCGCAGATCGCGCTGCACGCCGTGCACGGCGGCGTCGTCCCCGAGCTCGCAGCGCGCGCACATCTGGAGGCCATGCCGGCCGTGGTCGACGCTGCGTTGCAAGCCTTGCCTGGTGGTTGGGACGACCTCGACGCTGTCACTGTCACGCGTGGACCCGGCCTCGTCGGCTGCCTGCTCGTCGGAACGCTGTACGCCGAAGCGATCGCTGCTGCGCGCGCGCTGCCGATCTGCGGCGTGTCACACATGGCAGGTCACGTGTACAGCGC
>JBHEMA010000020.1:0-3566 GCA_046262795.1 Candidatus Dormibacteria bacterium
GAGGCGATCGCGCGGCTCGGCTGGCCGCGCCACACATATCTCATCTCCACGAAGTTCTTCTGGGGCATCGAGGACTCGGTCAATACGCGCAACACGCTCAACCGGAAGTACCTGCTGCAGGCCGTCGAAGGATCGTTGCGCCGCCTGCAGCACGACTTCGTCGACCTCATCTTCTGCCACCGGCCCGATCCGGAGACGCCGATCGAGGAGACGGTGTACGCGATGCACGAGATCGTCAGCTCCGGGCGCGCCCTGTACTGGGGGACGTCGGAATGGAGCGCGGATGCCGTGACCGAAGCACGGGAGATCGCGGACCGCCATCACCTGCACAAGCCGGTGATGGAGCAGCCGCAGTACAACCTGATCTCCCGCGACAAGGTGGAGCGCGAGTTCGCTGCGCTGTACGAGCGCATCGGACTCGGGCTCACGATCTGGAGTCCGCTTGCGTCGGGGCTGCTGACGGGCAAGTACGCCCACGGCATTCCCGAAGGCAGCCGCGCAGCGCTCAAGGGCTACGAGTGGCTGCGCGACTTCGTCACCGATCCCGACACGAACCGCAAGGTGCGCGAGCTGCAAGACCTCGCATCCGAGCTCAACGTGACGCTGCCGCAGCTGGCGATCGCATGGTGCGCGGCGAACCCGCACGTATCGACGGTGATCACCGGCGCGAGTCGCGTCGAACAGGTGCGCGAGAACATCGGGGCACTCGACGCACTCGCGAAGCTGACGCCGCCGGTGCTCCAGCGCATCGACGAGATCTTCGCGTAGCCCGGGTGGGGCGCACGGGGCGCACAAGTTTGCGCGCCAGGGTACGGCGGGCTAGGCTGGAAACGTCCGCAAAAGATCGAAAGGAGGAACAGTGATGGTTCTCCGAGTGGATCCCACGCTGACGCCGTATCGGGGTGATAGGTAACTAGCGCCTCGAACGGGTGACCCCGAAGGGCGACCGCCCTCCGGGGTCTTTTTTGCACGATGCCGCGCGATGGATGTGAGCGTCGAAGTCGGACCGCAGCGCGGCACCACTGTTGCCAGCGTCATCGAGTGCCCTGGATGGACGCGCATCGGGCGCGACGAGACGACCGCGATGGAGCGTCTCGATGCCGTGCGCGCGAGGTATGCCGCCGTCGTCGATGGCCTGGTCATGCTGCCGCGCTCACGCACGGCCCGCGTCGTCGAACGGATCGCGGGCACTTCGACGACCGACTTCGGCGCGCCGGCGATGCTCACGTCGGCGGACCTCCTGCCGTTGCAACGACACGAGCGTGAACGCCTTGCAGAGTTGCTGGACCGTGCGTGGCACACCTTTGACGCTGCGTTCAGCGCCGTGCCGCCGCGCGAGCGCGCGCGCAAGCCGAAGTCGGGTCGAGCGCCGGACGCTATGCGATGGCATCTGCTCGAGACCGACGCGATGCACGTCGCCGGACTCGGACGGGCATTTTGCAAACCGGATCGCGCCGCGCTCGAGCACTCGGAGGAATCGACGCGAGCGCAGCTGCGCGATGCTCTTGATGCCGTCCCGACGCGTACGCGCTTCGAACCCGTGTCACGTTTCGGTTTCGCGTGGACACCGCCTTTCGTCGTGCGCCGTGCAGTGTGGCATGCGCTCGACCACGCATGGGAGCTCGAGGATCGGGCAGCTCGGTGAGCAGCGTCGCGGCGACCGTGGCGGCCAGGCTCCTCACGGTTGAGCGTACATTCAGCCTTCGCCATGGCGAAGCGCACGACCCTTCCGGATCCGCGCACAGCGTCGGCGTCGCCAGCGGAGCGCTGGTTGGGCCTCACGAGCTCCGCGTGCTCGCGCAGTCCGTGGAACATCACGGGCTGGAGCACCTGCGCGTTGACACGCATCGTGCGCAGCCTGCTCGAAAACGCCGTGCGCCATTCCCCTGATGGCGGGAGCATCACCGTTGCCGTGCGCGGGTGTGCCGACGCCGGCGAGGTGTCCGTCCCCGACCTCCCCTTCAGCCAGCTGTCGCTCGACACCGCGTGACCAGGCGCGGCTGGCTGCTCTTCGCGACGATCGGCGTCGTCTGGGGCGTTCCGTACCTGCTCATCCGTGTCGCGGTGGGGTCGTTCACGCCGGCGTCGGTCGTGTTCATGCGCACGGCGATCGGCACGCTCATCCTCGTGCCAATCACGGCGTGGCGCGGTGAGTTGAGGCCGGTCCTCCCGCGCTGGCGGCCGCTGCTCATCTTCACGGTGGTCGAGATCGCGGCTCCGTGGTGGTTGCTGTCCGACGCGGAACGGCGTCTGACAAGCTCGCTCTCCGGTTTGCTCGTTGCTGCGGTGCCGCTTGTCGGCGCGCTCGTTGCCTGGCGCACCGGCAGTGACGAACGCCTCGGGCTGCGCCGCGTCGCAGGGCTGCTCGTCGGAGTGGCCGGTGTTGCCTTGCTCGTCGGCCTCGACGTCGCTGGTAGCGACCTCGGCGCTGCCGGCGAGATCGCGCTGGTGGCCATCGGATACGCCGTGGGCCCGCTGATCATCGTCCGGTCGCTCGGCGGCATTCCCTCGACGGGTGTCGTCGCCGCAGCCTTGAGCGTCACCGCGTTGGGTTACCTCCCCGTCGCCCTGCTCCAGCTGCCGCACACTGCGCCGTCTTCCGGCGCCATGGCTTCCGCGGTCGTCCTCGGTGTCGTGTGCACCGCATTCGCGTTCCCCGTCTTCTTCGAGCTCATTCGCGAGACCGGGCCAGTTCGTGCCACGGTTGTCACATACGTAAACCCAGCCGTGGCGGTGCTCGCGGGTGTGCTCATCTTGCACGAGCCGTTCACGGCGGCGATCGCGGCCGGGTTTGTCCTCATCGTCGCCGGCTCGTACCTCGCCACCGGGCGGTCGACCAAGCGCGAACGCAGTGGTCGAGCAACGAAAACCGGTGCCACCGTGGAGAGTGCGCGCGACGCCGTGGCGCCAGGTTGATTCCGTCAGTACCCGGTGCAATGATCATCTGAGAGCGAGTACGTCTGCGTCCAGGTGGAGGTGCGGCCTTGAGCGTCGAAGTGAAAACCATCGACACGCTGCTCGAGGAGCGGCGAACCTTCCCGCCTACAGACGACTTCCGGCAGCGCGCGCGTCTCACCGACGACAGCCTCTATCGCGAGGCTGAGGCCGACGTCGAGGCGTTCTGGGCGAAGCAGGCCGAGCGGTACATCACCTGGTACCGCGGGTGGGACTCGGTGCTGGAGTGGAACCTTCCGTTTGCGAAATGGTTCGTCGGCGGCCGCTTGAACGTCGCCTACAACTGCCTCGACCGCCACGTCGAAGCCGGCAAGGGCGACAAGGTCGCGTACCACTGGGAAGGTGAGCCCGGCGACACACGCACCATCACGTATCAGGAGCTGCTCGACGACGTGTGCCGCTTCGCCAACGCGCTGCGCAAACTTGGCGTACGCAAGGGAGACCGTGTCGGCATCTACATGCCGATGATCCCGGAGCTCCCCGTGGCCATGCTCGCGTGCGCGCGCATCGGCGCGCCCCACTCCGTTGTGTTCGGAGGCTTCAGCGCCGAGGCGGTACGCGACCGCATGAACGACGCCGAGGCGAAGCTGCTCATCACCGCGGACGAGGGC
>JBHEMA010000021.1:0-5441 GCA_046262795.1 Candidatus Dormibacteria bacterium
CACCGTGGTCGAGCACGTCGTCGTGCATCTCGACGAACCGCTGCGTCGCCGTCCGGTCGAGCCGCTCCTTTAACTCACGCGCAGGCCGTTGCGCGATACGACGCGCTGCCGAGATCGGGTGCGGCACGCGCAGTCACCGTCAGTTGCGCAGCGCGTGCCGGCGCGGGACAGCCATTGGGGAACTGCACGAACACGCTGCGTGCGCCGGCCTGGATGTAGCCGTTGCATGACGTCGGGTTGCATGTGTACGGCTCGAAGGTGCCCTGCAGCGTCGTCGTCCCGTCACCGTTCACCGAGCGCACCGGGTTGGCGAAGAGGCCGAGCACTCCGACGACGAACGCAACGGCGATGACAATGATCGCGACCGCGATCACAGCGAGACCGAGCCGCCGACGGCGCCGCCACACGGACCGCGGTCGCGCCAGCGCCTCAGCGGGGGTGACAGACACGACGCTGCTACCGTACACGGCGAGGGGACGCCGCCCGCGTCCCGTGGTTCCAGATGCGCCGGCCCATTGTCTTTGTCACCGACTACGGACGGGATGACGCCTATGCCGCTGCGCTGACGGGCGCCGCGTGGCGCGTGGAACCTCGAGCCGTCTGCGTCGACGGCACGCACGGCGTGCCACCGGGTGACGTGCTCGCCGGCGCGTATCACCTCAAATCGCTCGCCGTGGCGTTCGGGCGTGACATCGTGCTCTGCGGCGTGGTCGATCCCGGTGTCGGGACGTCGCGCCGCGCGATTGCCACGTACACCGACGGCGTCTTCTGCGTCGCGCCGGACAACGGGCTTGTGTCATACCTCTGGAGCGAGACCGCAGCAGATGCACGCGCCGTTGTCGAGCTGGATCTACCGGACTACGCGTCCAACACGTTCCACGGACGCGATGTGTTCGCGCCGACGGCGGCGCAGCTCGCGAGCGGCGCGAACCTCGATGACATCGGCGAGGCCATCGACGACCCCATCGTGCTCGATGAGGCGTTTGCGACGCGCGATCTCGGCGCCATCAGCGGACGCGTTGCGGTGGTCGACCACTTCGGCAACGCGATCACCACGGTGCGGGCGCGCGATCTTCGCGGTGCGTCCGTTGCGTCGGTGACGTGGGACGGCGGATCAACGCCAACAATCGTTTCAACCTACGCAGAGATTCAGGATGGCGTGGCGGCGCTCTTCGGTAGCGTCGATCATCTCGAGATCGCCGCACGCGGAGCGCCCGCGGCGTCGCTGGGCGGGCCGCAACGCGGCGGAGCGGTGACGGTGCAGCTCGTATGAGCGACGATGGGCGCAGACGCTTCGGCGCGTTGCGTTCCGAGGACATCGTCGCGCTTGACGAACGTGCCGTCGAATCCGGTGTCGCCGTCGAGCAGCTGATGGAGGTCGCCGGGTTTCAGGTGGCGCGCTGTGCGTGGCGCGTCCTCGGTGAACGACCGGGTCGCGTGACCGCGGTCGCGGGTCGCGGCAACAACGGCGGCGATGCGCTGGTCGGGGCGCGCTTCCTCGCCACCTGGGGGTGTGACGTGCGGGCATGGATCATCAGCACCAACGAGCATTTGGCCGGCCACGCACTGCTTGCGCGTCACGCAGGTGCAGCATCCAACAGCGGCGTGCAAACCGTCGTGTCGGTCGATCGCAGCGAGGGTCGCGCCACCATTGACCGCGCCGACCTCATCCTGGACGGCATCCTCGGCACGGGCCTGCAGTCCGCGCCGCGCGAACCACAGGCGTCCGCGATCCGCGCGCTCAACGACTCCGTCGCCCGGGTGCTCAGCATCGACGTGCCGAGTGGACTCGGCGCATCGAGCGGCGAGGTCTTCGACCCGTGCGTGCGCGCTGCGACCACCTGCACGCTCGTCGGCATGAAGGCCGGACTCTGGGCAGGCGAAGCACGAGCCGCCGCCGGCGAGCTATGGGTCGCCGACATCGGTATGCCGCTCGCGGCATGGCAGGCGGCGGGCCTGAGCCAGCCCGCGGATGTGCGAGCCGGCGCGTTATTGTCTGTTCCGTCAGGTACTCTGTCTTGACCGGTCCGACCATCGCCGCTATCCTCCGCCACACAGGACCGCGCCTCACGCGGACGTCATGACCAACGTTCCAGCCACCGTCCTTCCCGAGGCGAGGGAGCTCGCAGACGCGACGCGCGAGCACTTCGATGCGCTGCTCACGTATGCCACGCATCTGGTCAACGACCCGGACGACGCGCTCGAGTTCGTGACCTCAGGCGTGTACCACGCCAGCCGCTACCCACCGGCGCGGTTGCACACCGATGGTCGTGCTGCGCTGTATCGCGCGGTGACGCGTGCCTGTCATCAGGAGCAGCGGTACCGCCCGCGCGCCCGCGGACCGCGGCGCTTGTTCCGCCGTGGCGGCGACACGCCCGAGGTGCGCGTGCACGCATCGGACGCCGCCCGCATGACCACCGTCAAGCGTGCACTGTCGATGCTCAGTTTCGAACGACGCGCGGCGGTGCTGTTGCGCGACCTCGCCGGGCTCGACTACCGCGAGATGTCAAAGGTGCTCGAGTGCTCGCCGGACTCCACCGCTCGCACAGTCGCCGCAGCACGGCGCGAATTCGGATCGATCTATCGGGAGATCGCGCTGTGAGGTGCAGCCTGCTCACGCTGAGCAGCTACGTCGACAGTGAGCTGCCGCCGGAGCGTACCGGTGAGCTCGAGGCGCACCTCATCGCGTGTCAGCGGTGCAGCACGGCGCTCACCTACTTGCGCGAGGAGGCGGAGCGCATTCGCACGCTCGCACGTGTCCGCGTGCCGGAAGGCACGGCGGACAAGGTGCTGCTTGATGTTGGACTTGCCGTGTCGGCGACGGCCACACCCCCGCCGGAGCCCGCGCCCGTGTTCACGCCCGTGCTCGAGCCCACGCTCGATCTCCCCATGGAGCTGCCGGCGAAGCCGCAGACGCTGAGCAGCGCAGTGGCGCACGTCGGAAGCAACGGTTCTGGGCATGGGACGAACGGCACCACGCCGGCGGCGTCGACCGCCGTGGTCGAGGTGCCGGGCACCGTCTTCGGCGTGCGACACGATGAGCCACCACACGATGACCCGATTGACCGCTCGCCGCCACACGAGGAGCCCGCGCTCCAATTGGACTCGCATGAGGCACCGCCTTCGGAGCCAGTCGCAGCCGTCGCACCTGATGACGAGACGCAGCCGCCGCGACCCGGGCCATCGTCGTTCTTCGATCGGATGCGCGACGCGCTCGCGGTCCGCATGGCCTTGATGCGCTCCGCCCGCGGCGAGGAGGAGCTCGACGACTCGGTGCAGATCGTCAGTGGCACGGGTGCGCCGGGATGGGCGAGCACACCGGGACAGCAGACGCACCGTGAGCGTCGCGAGCGCATGGCGGCCTCGGCGTCCATACCCGACGACCAACCGCCCACGCCTGAACCGGTGCCCATTGCCGCGGAGGAACCGCCACCGCAACCTACGGCGCCGGAACCGCCGACACCCGAGCCGCCGCTGCCGGAACCATCGCCCGCCGTCCCCGAGTGGTACCAGGCGCCACCCGCGCAGCCACCGCCGGAACAACCGGCCGCGATTTCGGAACCGGCACGCCCTGGTCGTCATCAGCGAGCACTCGCATCCGGACGTACCGGCGCTGCACGCACGTGGGCGGGGATCCGTTCACTGGCGACGCCGCGTCAGGGCGGGGTCGAGCGTCCCATCCGCGACCGGCGGTTGTGGGCATACGGCGCCGGCGTCGTGGTGCTGCTGGTCATCGGACTGCTGGTGGGCAAGAGCGTGACGACGGTGCCACCGACAGCACGTGTGAACGTTCCCAACCCGACGGCGATTCCGCTGAACCCGACGGCGACCGCACCCGCACTGCAGCACACGCCGCAACCGACGACCGCGCCGACCGCGCACGCGACTGCCACGCCAACACCGACACCGTCAACCAATCCCGCAGCGCAGCTCAGCAACGCCAAGACGCTCGGTAGCGGTGGCAGCGGCACGGTGCAGGACGTGCGCTACGGCGCGCATCCGGGTGACTTCCGCATCGTGTTCGACATCAGCAACGCAGGTGGCGATCCGACGGTGATCATCGGCAACTCCGATCCCACGACCATCTATGTCGAGTATCAGAACGTGACGCCGAACGGCGCACCGGCGCAACCGCCGCCGGGCAACGTGGCGACGTCGATGCAGCTGGTGCAGCCGTCGCTGGTGCCGGGCAAGGTCGTGTACAAGATCACGCTTGCGCACGCGGCGAATCTGTCGGCCGAATACCTCAGCGGACCGACGCGTCTGGTGATCGACCTCTCCTGATGACGCTGACTCCCAGCGCGGAGGAGCAGGGATCGCTGTGGGGCATGCGGGCTCGGGATTGGTCGGAGCTGCAGGAACCTGTCGTCCGGCCGGCGCACCAACGCGTGCTCGACCGTCGCGAGCTTCGCGGTGGCATGTCGCTGTTGGATGTCGGCTGCGGCGCGGGGCTCGCGACGCAGCTGGCTCGCGACGCGGGGTGCCGGATCAGCGGCATCGACGCCTCGCAACCGCTGCTCGCCGTCGCGCGCGAGCGCGTTCCTGACGGCGACTTCCGACGTGGCGAGCTGCTCTCGCTGCCGTGGGACGATGCCGCCTTCGATGTCGTCACCGGGTTCAACTCGTTTCAATACGCCACTGATCCGGTCGCTGCGCTGACCGAGGCCCGGCGTGTGATGAAAGCCGGAGGGCGCCTCGGTGTCGTTGTCTGGGGGAGCGCAGACGAGTGCGAGGCGGTGGCGCACTTCACCGCGCTCCGCGCGTTGATCACCCCACCACCGCCGCCTGGCGGTCCCGCGCCCCTGGCGGACGAACAGCGCATTGCTGAGATGGTGAGTGCAGCGGGGTTCGTCGTCACCAGCGACGAGCGCGTCGACTGTCCGTGGCACTACCCCGACCTCGACACCGCGTTGCGTGCTTTGAAGTCCGCCGGGCCCGTGGCCCGATACATCGACCGCGTCGGCGAGACAGCGGTCGACGCTGCGCTCACCGGCTGCCTGAAGAATTTTCAGCAGCCCGACGGCAGCTATCTGTTTCGCAACAAGTTTCGCGCGCTCACTGCGCGCAGCTGAAGTTCAGCCCGACTGCCGCGCCGGTTCGCTCTGCGAGGCCCGGCTTTCAGCCGGCATCTTGACCTCGTCCTCTTCGGTCATCGGCTGACCGAACTTCTCGCGCAGCTCGAACTTGATCACCTTGCCCGTGGGGTTGCGCGGCAGCTGATTGGTGAACAGCACACTCTTCGGCTGCTTGTACCGCGCGAGCTTGCCCTGCGTGAACTCGATGATCTCGGTCTCGGTCAGCTCTCTTCCCTCATGCAGGACGACGATGACGCGGACCGTCTCACCCCATCGCGGATGCTGCACGCCGATTGCCGCGACCTCCTTGATGTCGGGATGCTGGTACAGCACGTCCTCGATCTCTGCCGGATAGACGTTCTCGCC
>JBHEMA010000022.1:0-2902 GCA_046262795.1 Candidatus Dormibacteria bacterium
CCGGCGCGGCGCTGCCCTCGGAGCGCGACGTCGCCCGCATGGAGGCGATCGTGCTGTCGATGACTCCGGACGAACGCCGGCGTCCCGACATCATCAAAGGTTCGCGGCGGAAGCGCATCGCAGCCGGCAGCGGCACGACGCTCGCGGACGTCAACAAGCTGCTCAAGGGGTTCGATCAGATGCAAACGGTGTTCAAGGCGATCGGGGGCAAGCCCGGCAAGGGATTGCGCGGTAAGGCGCGCATGGTGAAACAGCTGCAGGGCCTCGACCCGTCGCAATTAGGGTTGTCATGAAGCGGACGTATCAACGTGTTGCCAAGGAGAGCGTGTGGTCAAGATCCGGTTGAAGCGCATGGGCACGACGAAGCGGCCCGTGTACAGACTTGTGGTGGCGGACTCACGGAGTCCGCGTGATGGACGGTTCATCGAGGCGATCGGTTTCTACGATCCGCTGCCGAACCCGACGGTGGTGCGCATCGATGAAGACAAGGTGCGCACGTGGATGCGCAAGGGTGCACGACCCAGCGACAGCGCGCGCGACCTGCTCATTCGGCAGGGCATCCTGGCAGCGTCGGCGCGCCCGCCGCGTGCGGAGAAGCCCGTTGCAGCGCAGCCGCCCGCACCGGAACCACCTGCGGACCGCGGTGAGGCGCCGGCTGCGGAGACGGAAGCAGACGCCGCCGCCGTCGAGGCCGTGGAACCCTCGGCCCAGGAGGCGGCGGAATGACCGACTACGCTGACCTGACTCGGTTCATCGCCGAGAAGATCGTTGCCGAGAAAGATGCCGTGCAGGTGGAGACGCAACCACGCGGGCGCAGCACCATCGTGCGCCTGAAGGTCGCCGACGCGGACATGGGCAAAGTGATCGGCAAGAACGGTCGCAACATCGAGGCGATCCGCGCCGTCGTGCGCGCGGCGGGTTTGCGTCATCACGAGCGTGTGCAGGTGGAGCTGAAGGACCGTCCATGAACGCCGCCGCACCGCAGCCGCGCACACTGCGCGCCGCCATCGTGCGGCGCCCACATGGCGTGCACGGCGAGGTGCGTGTCGAGATGCTCGGTGGTGACAGCGATCGTTTCGGCGCGGGGGCGTGCGTGCGCGCGGAACGAAGCGGCCAGGAGCTCGTCGTGCGATCGGCGCGTCCGGGCCCGGATGACACGATGCTGCTCGCCTTCGAAGGCATCGACTCGTCCGAGCAGGCGGCGGCGCTTCGCGGCTCGTACCTCACGGTCGACGAAGCGGATGCACGCACGCTGGGTGCGGATGAGTGGTTTGTCTGGCAGCTCGTCGGGATGCGATGCGTCACGCCCGACGGCGAGGACCTTGGTGTCGTGGCCGATGTCGAGCCGGCGCCGGCGGCCGACGTGCTCGTCATCCGCGGTGAGATCACGTCGCGATACCCGATGGTGCGCGAGTTCGTGCGAGCCGTCGATGTCAGCGCCGGCGTCATCACCGTGATGCCGCAACCGGAGGCATCGGTATAGGTGCGCTTTCACGTCGTCACCATCTTTCCGTCGCTGTTTCCCGGGCCGCTCGGCGCGGGCGTCGTCGGCCGCGCAGGTGAGCTCGGCGTCATCGAGTTGCAGGTGCACGACCTGCGCGACCACGCCGACGACAGGCCTCGGCAGGTCGACGACGCGGCGTTCGGCGGTGTGCCCGGGATGGTGCTGAAACCAGAACCGCTCATCCGCGCTGTGCGCGCGGTTCGCCACGCGGACCCGCTGGTGCGCACGATCCTGCTCTCCCCGCAGGGACGCGCGTTCACACAGGACGTCGCGCGCGAGCTCGCTTCCGAGCGCGCGCTGCTCCTGGTGTGCGGCAGGTATCAGGGCGTTGACGAGCGTGCGCGCGACGAGATCGGCGAAGAGCTGTCGATCGGTGATTTCGTGCTGAGCGGAGGAGAGGTCGCGGCCATGGTCGTCATCGAAGCCACTGCGCGCCTGGTCGACGGCGTCGTCGGGTCACCGGAATCGCTCGCGGAGGAGACGTTCTCCGCCGGAGCGGACGGCGGCTTCGAGGGGCCTCTGTACACACGCCCGGCGGTGTTCGAGGGCAAAGAGGTACCGGAGGTGCTACGCGGCGGCAATCACGCCGCCATCGCGTCATGGCGTCGCGCGGAGGCGCAGCGGCGCACCGGACGACGTCGCCCTGATCTGATACCGTCGGGAGGCTCGTCCGAGGAAGTTCACCAATGAATGTCATCGATCTGATCACGCGCGAACAACAGAAGCGCGAAGTCCCAGTGTTGCGTTCCGGCGATACCGTGCGCGTGCACGTCAAAGTCGTCGAAGGCACGCGCGAACGCATCCAGGTGTTCGAAGGTGTCGTTATCGCCGTGCGCGGCAAGAAGGGATTGGGCACGCGCTTCACGGTGCGACGGGTGTCACACGGCGTCGGCGTCGAGCGCACATTCCTCGTCCACTCGCCGCGTCTCGACCGCATCGAAGTGCTGCGTCACGGGCAGGTGCGACGGGCCAAACTGTTCTACCTGCGCGACAAGGTGGGCAAGCACGCGCGCATACGCGAGCGCCGCAGTCCCGTCGGCGGACCGGACATGGTGCTGTTGAAAGCGGACGAGACGGAAACCGCTGAAGAGGAGGCGGCGCTGGCAGAGCCGGAGCTCGCTGAAGAAGAGCCAGAAGCCGTGGAGCGCGCTGCACCCGGCGCTCCCGCGGCTGAAGAGGGATCCGAAGCGCAGCTGGCGGCAGCAGCTGCCGAGGCACAGGACGGCGCGTCTCAGAACGACTGAACCATCACGCGGGCATGCGTGCCGACGGTTAGGCTTTCGCCCCCACGCCCAGTCGAGTGTGTCTCCCTCGCTCGATCGTGTGACGTCTGCGTAGCCGCGCTGGTTAAGCGACTGCCGCCACCGCCGCGCGCTGCGTACTCGCCATCGCGCCAAG
>JBHEMA010000023.1:0-3662 GCA_046262795.1 Candidatus Dormibacteria bacterium
CGTCGGTTCGAATCCGATCGGGGTCGCCACCCGTCACGTGACGGCGATGCGTGGACGTCACCATGATCGCGACTGCGCAGGCGCGCATGTAGTCGTCCCATGAGAGCACGCATGGTTGAGTCCGGACTGTACGCGCTGTTGCAAAGAATCGTTAAGAAGCGGCGCGCTCGATTGCGTGTGCATCCTCGACTGCGTAGCATCGGTCGGGCGCGGGTGCGGTGGCCCGTAGAGCTTTCATACGTGGAGGGTTGCGCATGGCAATCACCAGGGCTGCAATGCCGTTTCCGGTCGTGCCTGGCAAAACGCTCGAGGACCTCAGGGGGCCCGGGAAGCGCTTCGAAGCGGAACCGGATGCATGGGCCGAATCGCGGCGCCGCGTCGGCGTGACGCTGGAACGCGTGTACTTTCAGGAAACGCCCATGGGCAACTTCATCATCGCCTATGTGGAGTCGAGCCGCCCGCTCGCCGACGTGCTCTCTGGACCGGGGCGGAGTGACCTCGAGATCGACCGTTGGTTCGCGGAACAGGTCAAGGAGCTGCATGGAGTCGACCTGAGCCAGCCACCGCAAGGTCCGGCACCGGAGCAGGTCGGTGAATGGGTCGACCCGGCGGTCACACAGACGAAGCGCGGCTTTGCCTTCTGCGCGCCCTTTGTGGCAGAGATGCTCGACAAGGGCCGCGCCTGGGCAGCGGAAACATTCGCGTCGGAAGGCATGACAGAGTCACGACGCCGGCTCGGCGAGAGCAAAGAGATCGTGACTCTGTTCCACACGCCCAACGGGCCGGTGACCGGCATCTACCTCGAGGGCGACGACCCGATCGCGGCCAACCGCAAGTTCACGGAGTCGCAGGAGCCGTTCGACGTCGACTTCAGGAACATGCTCAAGCAACTGTTTCCGCCGTTCGTGAACTTCGATCAGCCCGTACCGGGCATCACCGAGATCTTCGACTCGCAGAAGCTGCCCGTCAGCGTCTGAGCTGACCGCTCACCCGCGGTGAGCGTCGAGCCACGCGACCAGGTCGGCGATGACCTGGTCGCGTTCAGGCTCGTTGAAGATCTCGTGCCAGAGGCCGTCGTACATCTTCAAGGCCTTGTCGCGCGACCCCGCGAGCTCGTAGACGTGCGGTCCGCACTCCGGGTCCACGAGCCCGTCCTCTGTTCCCTGCATCACCAGCAGCGGCAGGTGCAGCGTCGGAAGTGCGGCGTCGACGCGGTTCATTGTCGCCAGCATCTCGGCGCCCAAGCGCGCGCGGATCGGTGAACGGAAGACGAGTGGATCGTCGTTGTACGCGTCGACGACTGTCTGATCGCGGCTGATCTTGTGCAGCGGTGGACGCAGCACCGGCGCTCGCGGTGCAACGCGCGACAGCACCTTGCCGGTGACGATCAGCGTGCTCGACACCTCGCCCGGACACGCGGCGGGCGCTGACACCACGAGCGCGTGCAGCGTGGACGCGTGCTCGACGGCATACGCCAGCGCCACCAGTCCACCCATGCTGTGTCCGAGCAGGAAGGCGGGCGCCCGCGGCCAGCGACGGGCGGACAGCTCCATCACCGACCGTAGATCGCTGACGTAATCGGCGAAGCGCACGATGCTGGTGCGTGCGCCTTCGGAGCGCCCGTGACCGCGATGGTCTGCGGCGGTCACGGCGTAGCCGGCTTGAACGAGTGCACCGGCGAGGTACGCGTACCGGCCACCGTGTTCAGCGAACCCATGAGCGACGACGACACGTCCGAATACTTCTCGCTCTGGCGCCCACGAGCGGTGAAAGATGCGCGCGCCCCGCGCGCCGAGCAATGTCCCCTCTTCACTCATCAGCCGCGGGAACCGTTTCCACCTTAGCTCCAGGACCAGCTCTCGGGATAGATGTTGAGCAGCGGGTCTTGCGGCTCCGCACCCTGGAGATGCGTGTTGATCATCGACAGCTGCGCGTAGGCGGTCGGCATCCATATCACGGGAAGCGTCTTCGCCGCGTAATCCTCGTATTGCTGAATCGCCTTGACGTCGCTGCTCGTCTGCGTGTTCATGATCAGCTGGTCGAGCATGGGGTCACTGAAGCCGCCATAGTTCGACCCCGCCCCGGTGGAGAAGATCTCGTCGCCGGTGGGGTAATAGTCGGGTGCGTAGATCCAGCCGCCTCCCCAGAACTGCATATCCCACTTGCACGCCTGTCCCGGGGTGCACGGTGTGGCGTCGCCGATGACGGTCTCGAACGGCGCCGTCGACGTGTTGATCTGGATGCCGGCCTTGGCGAAATCGTTCTTGAGCTGGTTGATCTCCGCGTCGATCGCCGGAGTGCCGCTGACGTACTCGAGCTTGAAGGACGCCTGCGCACCAGCCGGCACCCCGGCGCCGCACTGTCCCGCGTCCGTTCCGGCATTGCTGCACGTCGAGATGCCGTTGGGATTCACCGTCCATCCGTTGCTCTGCAGCAGCGAGACGGCCTTGGTGACGCTGAAGGGGTACGGATTGCTCTGCTCCACCTGGTCGACAAAGGTGTTCGGCGGTTTGATCGGCACTGGCCCATACGTCGGATAGCCCGCGCCGTTGAACGCCTTGTTGATGTACGTGGTCTGGTCGATCAGCATCTGCATCGCCTGACGGAAGTACGGCTGCGTGAAGATCGGCCCGCTCGTCGGATTGGTGAAGTTCTCGGGGAAGTAGGTAATCTGCCAGCCCGTCCACGGCACGTATTTGTAACCAAGCTGCGTGATCTGGTCCTTCTGGGAGACGTCCTGTGACGGGAGATAGCCGTAGTCGATGGCGTTGCTCGGACTGGTCCCACCCTTCAGCAGGTTGAACTCCGCGGTGTCCTTCGTGAAGGGAACCTCGTCGAACTCCGTGAGCTTCGGTTTCACCGGACCGGAGTACGTCGTGTTCGGAACGAGCTTGAGGTTGCCGTTGGTGTCGAGTGACTTGAGCTTCCACGGGCCGTCGACCACCTGCCACAGCGGATTGTTGTTGTAGCCCGCGACGTTGGTTGCCTGCGAGTCGAGGAACTTGTAGACGGCCTGTGCACCTGCGCTCGTCCGGTCGTAGTCGCCGATGGCGCCCGCCGCGGACTCCTTGTCCCACACGTGCTGCGGCAGCGGAGTGATCTGCGACAGCTCGTTGTAGGTGAAGAAGTATGAACCGTAGGCCTGGCTCAGATGGAACGTGATCGAGCTTGGACTGTTGACACTGGTGCTGGTGACGTTGTCCGGATACTCGCCCGGCGAGTACGCAGCCCAACTCGCCTTGTTCGCGGTGACGAGGTTCTGCCAGAACTCGATATCGCGACTCGTGACTGGTTGACCGTCGGACCACTTGTAGCTTTTCAGTGTCACGGTCACCGACTTGCCGTCAGCCGCGTACTGCGGCTCGTTGGCGAGACTCAGCGACTTGTTGAGCGCCACCTGACCATTGCTGCCGAACCAGTACAGCGGCCGGTACAGCAGGAACTGGAATTGCGTCAGGTTGGCGACGCTGAAGTACTTGCCAGCGGCCAGCGGCAGGATGTAGTTCGGACCGCTGCCTGGGAGCTCAGCGAAGGTGGCCGTTGTCTTGTTCACGGCGCTGCCGCTGCCGCACGAGCTCGCAGCGAGCGATGCGGCGACGCCGAGCAGGGCAGCCCATCGCCCCCCGCGCCACAGGCGTCGGGAAGTCATAGGCGTCCGATTG
>JBHEMA010000024.1:0-7419 GCA_046262795.1 Candidatus Dormibacteria bacterium
ACCGACTCGACGCTTGCATACCAGGGTGGTGGACGCGGCCTCCCTATCGACGCGCTGCTCGAGCTGCACCGTCGCGCGTACCGCGACGTATGGCCGGATCTCACCATCTACCTGCGCATCCCAGCCGACGTGGCCATGCACCGTCAGCATGCGCAGCAGCTGCCGCTCGACCGCATCGAGGGTGCGCCTGAGGACTTCCACGCTGCAGTGCTCGCGACGTTCGAAGAACTCGCGGCGGCGCACCATGATCGCATAGTCTCGGTCGACGGAACGCAGCCGGCCATGGAGGTGGCGCGAGAGGTGAGCGCGATTGCGCTGTCGCGGCTGTCCGCCGAGACGGCGTTGACCCGCGTCGCGCGCTAAACCGGCTGGGCGGACGCCACGACGATCTCGTCCGCAGCGACGACGCGCTCGACACGGCTGCCGACGAGATGGACGCGCACTCCCGGTACACCTGCGGATCCGGGATCCCATCCATCTGCGGAAAACGAGCGGGCCTCGCCCCAGGTCTTGGCCTGCTGCTGACGGCGGCCGTCTGTGAATGCGATCGTCCCGGGTCGCGTGGCGAACCCGAGACCGACCTCGCCACCGCTCTTCAAATACACCTGCAGCGCGCTGAGCGCGGTATCGGACGGCACGAGGTCATCCGGCGCCGCGAGCGCATCCGCCAGCGTCGGCATGGTGCCCGACTTCGCCTGCTCACGGGCGCTCGACCGCTGCGCCACGTGCGCCGCCCGCTCCCGGCGCCGCCGTTCCGTCGCCAGCTCGGCCAGACGTGAGCGGATCTCGCGCAGCTGACGGTCCCACGGCGACATCGCCGCCACCGTCGAGCGCTCGCTGCCGCGCAGCTCCAGCTCCAGCACCTCGATGTCGGCGTCCGCGAGCGTTCGCAGCTGCTCAGGCGCGACGACATCGGGCAACGGCGGCAGCGCTCCGGTGATGGCGCCGGCGTTCTCGGTCACGCCTCGCATCATGCGAACTCGGAGCGGCTGGGCGCCCGTTTGCGGTATGACCGTGGGCCATCAGCAAGCACGCTGGGGAGGCTTCACGGGTGGCTCAGGTTCTGTACGACGTCATTCGGGTCGATCGCGTCGGGGCCGTCGCGTTGTTCACGATCGACCATCCGCCGGCCAACGCTGTCAGCGGCGCGGTCGTCGCCGGCCTCTCCGAGGCGCTGGGCGACGCCGAGCGCGACGACAGCTGCCGCGCTGTGGTGATCACTGGAGCGGGCCCCAAGTTCTTCTCCGCGGGCGCGGACATCACCGAGTTCGGCGGTGGCTCGGAGGGACTCGGTGGTGCGCTCGACCTCACGCTTCGCTTCGAACGATCGCGGCTGCCGATCGTTGCAGCGATCAACGGGATCGCCTTCGGCGGCGGTTGCGAGCTCACGCTTGCCTGCGACGTGCGGGTTGCGGCCAAGAACGCGCGCTTCGGTCAGCCCGAGATCAAGCTAGGCATCATCCCGGGCTGGGGCGGCACCCAGCGGCTGCCGCGCCTCATCGGGCGCGCGCGCGCCACGGAGCTGCTCCTCACTGGGGACCCGATCGATGCCGATCGTGCGCTCGAGATCGGTCTCGTCGCCGAGGTGGTTGACGAGGGGGGCGCGCCGGACGCGGGCAAACGCTGGGCGCAGCTGTTCGCGTCACGCGCGCCGCTTGCTCTTGCCGCGACGAAGCGGTCGTTGTACGAGGGCGCGCACCTGCCCATAGCGGACGCGCTTCAGTTCGAGCAGCGCGAGTTCGCGGCGCTGTTCGGGACGGAGGACGCCGCCGAGGGAATCAGCGCGTTCATGCAGAAGCGACAGGCGGAGTGGAAGGGGCGATAGCGCCCGTCAGCGCATGACCGCGATCATCAGCCCGATTGCACTTGTCGCCCTCGCCGGCACGGCGACGATCGCGACCGGCCTCCGTTGGACGCGGTTGCTCGGCCTCATGCGCGCGTCGCAGCGCAACGATCACCGGCTCGATCGCCCGCTCGACCGCATGCGCGCCTTCTTCGTCTACGTGATGGCGCAAGGTCGACTGCTGCGTTGGCCGTACGCCGGCGTGCTGCACGCGCTCATCTTCTGGGGCTTCCTCGTGCTGCTCACCGCAATCGCGCAGGCGATCATCGAGGCGGTTTACGTCGGCTTCCGCTTCGACCTGCTGCCCGGAGCAGGCGCCATCGCCTTCTTGCAGGACCTCTTCTTCCTGCTCGTCGAGTGCGGCATCGTCTTGGCGCTCATCAACCGGCTGGTGATCAACCCCACACGGTTCCGCGGCAGCCACCGCGGCGATGCCATCGTCATCCTCGCGTGGATCGCGACGCTGCTGCTGTTCATGGAGCTGGACTACGCGTCGCGCATCGCGCAGGGAGCGGTGGAGACGGTCGCGCAGTGGCGGCCCATTGCTTCAGCAATGGCGCACATCTTCAGCCCATTGGGCGCGAGCAGCGAAGCGCTCACCGGCATTCACGGCATCGTCTTCTGGGGACACCTCTCGCTCGTCTTCGGCTTCCTCGTGTATCTCGGGTACAGCAAGCACCTCCACATCATCACCGCCGTCTTCAACGTGCTGTTCAAGAACGAGAAGCCGAAGGGTGCGCTGCCGACGTTGGATATCGACGCGGTGATGAACGCCGACAACGAGGCGGACCAGCACTTCGGCCCTGTGTCGATCGAGCACTTCTCCTGGAAGGACATGCTCGACCTGTACACGTGCACCGAGTGCGGGCGCTGCCAGACGCACTGCCCTGCGTACAACACGGGCAAGGTCCTGTCACCGAAGACATTGATCACCGACCTGCGCGACCTCGCATACGAAGGCCTGGCCGGCGGGTATGACAAGACCCGTCACGACGCGCATGAGGTGCAGGGCGCCGGGTCAACGGCTGATTCCGGCGCCGGAGTGTCGGAGAGCTCGCAGGGCGCGGTGGGCAGGGACCCCGCTGCAAGCGAAGGCGGTGCCGTGATGTGGACGACGGGCGACCATCATCCAGGCGCGCTCCACGACGTTCCCGGGCACTTCCAGCCGTCGTGGATCGCGCCCGACGATGTCGCGGCCGCGGTGCAGAAGAACGACGGTGATCGACCGCTGTTCGGCGGCACGATCCTCGACGAGACGCTGTGGGCATGCACCACGTGCGGGGCCTGCATGGACCAGTGCCCTGTGCTCATCGAGCACGTGCCGAAGATCGTGCAGATGCGGCGTCACCTCGTGCTCGATGAATCGCGCATGCCGCGTCAGGCGGAAACCGCGCTGCGGAACATCGAGAACGTCTCCAACCCGTACGGCATCTCGCACCAGACGCGTGCGGATTGGGCCAAGGACCTCGGCGTCGCATTCATCGCGGACAAGCCCGATGCCGAGTACCTCTACTGGGTGGGTTGCGCTGCGTCGTTCGACGACCGAGCCAAGACGGTGGCGACCGCCCTGGTGAAGATCCTGCAGAGCGCCGATGTGGAGTTCGCGATTCTCGGCACCGAGGAGAAGTGCAACGGCGATCCCGCGCGCCGCATCGGCAACGAGTACCTGTTCCAGGAGCGAGCCAAGGAGAACGTCGCGGTGCTGAAGCAGCACAACGTGCGCAAGATCATCGCGTCGTGCCCGCACTGCTTCAACACCTTCGCCAACGAGTACGGCGATTTCGGGGGCCACTACGAGGTGTACCACCACACCCAGATCATCGACGAGCTGCTGAAGTCGGGCCGCCTGAAGCTGGATGAGTCCAAAGAGCAGCGCGAGACGATCACATATCACGACTCCTGCTACATCGGTCGCTGGAACGACATCTTCGCGCCGCCGCGCAACATACTCGAGCGCATTCCCGGGCTGAAAGTCGTCGAGATGGCGCGCAACCGCAACGAGGGCATGTGCTGCGGCGCCGGCGGCGGACGCATGTGGATGGAGGAGGACCAGCCGCGCGTCAATCACCGCCGCGTGCAGCAGGCAGCGGACACCGATGCGTCGAAGGTTGCCACCGCGTGCCCCTTCTGCCTGGCGATGTTCGACGAGGGCATCGCGAGCAAGCAGATCGGCGACAAGCTTGCCGTGGACGACGTCGCGGTGTACGTCGCCCGCTCGCTGCCGGAGCCGGTCGCCGTGGGCTCGACGGCTGAAGCCACCGGCGTGCCGACTGCCCTCGAGACGTCAGGTCCTGCCGGGGACGAGACGACCGAACCCGCGTCGAGCTGATTCGTCAGACTTGGAGCCGCCGCGCAGGGCAGGCGGCTTCAATGGCATGGAGGCAGGTGTGATGGCAGACGTGGCCGCGTACGACGCGTACAGCCCCGAATGGGCGCAGGCGTTCAAAGACGAGATCAACAAGTCGCCGGTGTACAAGCAGGCCGCGGCGGGCTGGGAGGGCACGGTGGGATTGGTCGTGCTCGCCGAGCCTGACAAGAACGTCCCCGAGGATCAGGGCATCTTCATGGACCTCTGGCACGGCGAGGCGCGCGACGTGAAGGTCGTGAGCCGCCCAGACGCGGAGAAGGCGGACTTCGTCATCACCGGCTCGTATTCGCGCTGGAAGAAGGTGGCGCAAAAGGAGCTCGACGCGACGAAGGGAATCATGCTCGGGCAGCTGAAGCTGCGCGGCAACTTTCCGACCATCGTGCGCTACACCAAAGCCTCGCAGGAGCTCACCGAGTGCACCACGCGCGTCCCGGTGAAGTGGCCTGACGAACAGTGAATGACTGACCGTCTGCTCGTCGTCGGCGCCAGAACCCTGGGCGCGCAGATCGCGCTGCAGGCGGCGCTGCATGGTGTCGACGTGTCGCTCGTCGACGTCAGCGACGCGCAGCTGCAGCGCGCGACGTCAGGTAACCGTCAATGGCTCGAGCGCCGCGTCGAGCGCGGTAAGCTCGACGCAGAACAGGCCGACGCCGCGACACATCGTCTGCGGACGTCGAGCGACATGGCCGAGGAAGCGGCGCACTGCGCGTGGGCGATCGAAGCCGTGGTGGAAGACGCGGACGTCAAGCGCCGCGTCTTCGCCGAACTCGATGAGCATCTCCCGGTGGGCGCCGGCATCGCCATCAACTCGAGCAACATCGTCGTCTCACGTCTCGCGGATGCAACGAAGCGTCCGGAGCGCTGCTGCAACATGCACTTCTTCCATCCTGTGCTGGTGATGGACCTGTGCGAGGTGGTCCGCGGACCGCAGACGTCAGACGAAACGCTGCAGGACGCACTCGAGTGGTCACGACGCATGGGACGCACCGCCATCGTCGTGGAGCGCGAAATCGACGGTTTCATCGTCAATCGCATCCTCGGCGCCGCATCGCGCGAGGCGTTCTCGTTGCTCGTCGATGACGTGGCGGCGTTCGAAGACATCGACATCGCAGTGCGCACAGGGCTCAACTGGCCGATGGGACCGTTCGAGCTTTCCGATTTCTCGGGACTTGACACGGTGCTCGGTGTGCGCCGTGACCGCATGCTCCGCGAGCATCAGCCCGGTGACGAGGCGGCGGTGTCGGTGCTCGAGCGGCTAGTGGCTGCCGGCCGTCTGGGACGAAAGTCGGGACGCGGGTTCTACGACTACGCCGAGGACCCGCCCGCGCCGGTTGCGCTCCCCGACTGAGTCGTCGCGCTCGCGTCGCAGCAGCGCGCGCAGGTGCTGCACACCGCACACTGCGACGAGCGTCACCGCAAGCGGCGTGATCGGCACGCTGATGACGTGAAACGGCCACACGACGGGCAGCAGGACCGTCGCCGCGACGGCTGCCAACAGCAGCGGACGCTGATACAGGTTGCGCCCTTCGACGCCGCTGAAGACCGCGATGAGCGGGTACAGCAGCACATCGTCGTTGGGATGCGCATAGGGCGCGCACGCCAGCCACACCGCAACAGCAGTGAGCACGAAGGTTGCTCGCAGTTCGAAAGAGCTGCTCGGATGTCGCATCGCCAGCACCGCGAGCGCAATGACAGCAGCGATCCCGGTTGCGGTTACCACAAGGCTGAAGACACCGCCGCCCGGCAGGTGCTGAAGCATGCCGGGTAGGCCGGCGAGGTCCGGTTGCACTGCGCCGACGCGCGAGCCGAAGAGCGCGACATGCGTGAAGAATTGAGTCGCGCCCGGCACCAGGAGGAATCCCATGCCGATACCACCCGCGAGCACGAGCGCCGCTGCAGCGATGAAACGCCTTCGGGGGAGGCCCGCATTCCAGCTCGCAGCGAGGAGCAGTGGCAGCGGCCAGAGCAGGTGTGGCTTCAGCAGCACCACCGCTATCGCAAGACCTGCGGCGATCGGTCGGTTGCGTCGCAGCAGCAACAGCGCGCCGACGGTGCCCGCGAGCAACAGCCAGTCGAACTGCCCGGAGAAGAATCCCAACAGCACCGGCCATGAGCACACGGCGCCGATGACCCACGGCGCCGTGCGGCGCCAGCCCTGCGCTCGCATCCAGCCGTGCGACGTCGCGGCCGTGGCCACGAGGCCGGCCGCGGTGAACAGTGCGAATCCCGTCCAGTACGGCAGCCAGGTGACGGCGCGCAGCAGCACGGCCACGATCGGCAGGTCGATGAAGTCGTCCAGCGACGGCTGCACCGAGGGGTAGAACTGTGCCGCCTGCTCGCCGGCGTGCATGGCCGACGCGTCGTACGGGCTGTGTCCCTGCGTGATGACGTGCGAGGCGGCGACGAAGACGCGCCAGTCGTCGGCGAGGCCGTATGGAGCCGGCGGCAGGATGCGAGAGATGGCGAACACGGCGAAGCAGACGACGAAGACGAAGAGTGCTCCGAGAACGACGCGTGTTCGCACGGCCTTCGATGCTATGGGCGTGCCGCCACGCCGAGGGGCGCAGCCGGCGATCGTTGCAGCCCCGTCAAAATAGCCGCGAATGCCTGCATTCACCAAAATCGATCACGTCGGGATCGTGGTCGCCGACCTCGACGCTGCTGTCGGCGCGTACGAACGGCTGAGCGGCAAGGCGCCATCGCACCGTCAGGTGGTGGAATCCGACGGCATCGAGGCCGTCATGTTCGAGGTGGGTGAATCGCGCATCGAGCTGCTCGGCAGCACTCGTGACGACTCCAAGATCGCCAATTTCCTGGCGAAGCGTGGTGGCGGCATGCACCACGTCGCCTACGGCGTCGACGACGTGCAGGCGAGCCTCGACGACTGTGCCGCGCAGGGTCTGCGACTGCTCGATACGAAACCGCGCAAGGGTGCCGCCGGACGTCTGGTGGCGTTCCTCCACCCGTCAGCGGGCGACGGTGTCCTCATCGAGCTCTGCCAGCCGGACCCCGAGTACACGGAGCACGCGTGACCCCGGAGTCGAGCGAAGTCTCAGCTGCCAGCGTCCCCGAGACCGACTCCTGGCTTCCGCTCGAGCCGTTCTACGAACCCGATGGCGGCGAGCCCTGGCCGCCCCCGGGCGCGTACCCGTTCGTCCGTGGCGTCCGACCCGACGGATACCGCAGCAGGCTCTGGACGATGCGGCAG
>JBHEMA010000025.1:0-7252 GCA_046262795.1 Candidatus Dormibacteria bacterium
GCCCTGGTTTGATCGTTGCGACATCGTTGCCGACCTCCTCGACGACGCCGACGTATTCGTGTCCCATCCGTACCGGACGACCGAAGTCATCGACGCCGCGGTACGGCCAGAGATCGGAACCGCACACGCACGCCGCCGCGAGGCGGATGACGGCGTCCGACGGTTTTTCGACCGTGGGCTCCTGATGTTCCTCTACACGGACGTCGCGAGGTCCGTAGAGGACCACTGCTCGCATCGAGCTCTCCTTTGTCGAGCGATCGGTCCGGAACGAAGGCGGTGGCGCTCACGTGCGCAAACACGAATATAGACGCCCGGTGATGCGCGGGGACGTCCGCAAGATGGTGACGGTGGTCCTCTGCGACGTCGCATTCTCAGCGCGGCTCGACCCTGCTCTCGACACGGGCTGTCGCCATGACGCGGCGCCGCCGATCGAGCAGCGGTAAGATTTCACGCGCTTCCTGCACCAGGCTCTGCACAAAGGCATCGTCCGGTGCGCTGAGCGACTCAAGGGCGTGCCACATGGAGCGTTCGCGCTCGGTCCACCCTCGACGTTCTTCGATGTTGACATCGCTCAGTCCGGCGGCGCGCAGTTGATTGCCGAGGTCGACGGCTCGCAACCGCTCAGGCAGGCTCGTGTCGGCGCGGTCCGCGGCCTCCCAGCCCGTGACCACGATGCGACCGCCTGGCTGCACTACACGTCGCATCTCTCGTGCGGCTCGCGCGATGTCGTCGGCAAACGCAATGGAATCGATGCACATGAGCGCATCGGCCGTGCCGTCGCTCAGCTTGGTGTCCTCGAGGGAACCGACCCTGAAATCGATGCGACCGTGCTCCGCGCCGAGCGAGCCTGCTCGATTGCGTGCCTGCTCGACAGCCACCTCTGATGCATCGAGACCAAGAAGCCGTGCGCCCGATTGTTCCGCGACCCAGATGCCCAGTGATCCGCGGCCGCAGCCGACGTCGATCAGAACATCGTCGGGTGCGAGGTCGAGGAATCGACTGACTTCTTGCAACCCCTCGAAGGGAAGGGCCGATGTGGTCTCGACGCCAGACGGGTATCCCAGGTGCTCGCGCATGATCTCCAGACCCGCGCTGCCGTCGCTCGTGGTGTACCAGCGATTGAAGTGGTTGGTGGTTGCAGCGTGATCCATTCGAGAGGTGCTCTGACGCTGGTCAGCGCACGGCTTGCTTCACGAGCGCGCCGATTCGTTTCTCGACGTCCGGCGTCATCTTCGTGAGTGCGAAATCCGTCGGCCACATCGTGCCTTCATCGAGCTGAGCGGTGTCCGTGAAGCCGAGCGTCGCGTACCGCTGTTGAACTTGCTCGCGGCGCGGAAGAAGCACACGTTCTTTCCATCCTTCGCGTACGCCGGCATCCCGTACCAGGTCTTCGAAGTGAGGTCCGGTGCTGTCGCCTTGATGACTGCGTGGACCTTCTTGGCCATGGCCTGATCCGGCTCTGGCATCTCCGCGATCTTCGCGAGCAGATCGCGTTCGCCCTCCGCTGCGTCAGCACTCCGCTTCGCCTCGCGAGCACGTTCTCTCATCGCGGCTCGTTCCTCGGGCGTAAAGCCGCTGGAGGTCTTCTTCGCTGAGTTGGTGCGTTGGGGCGTCTTCGTTGTGGCTGCCATCAGGCCATCCTTTCGTACCGGTGTTGTCCGACATCGCCATGATCGTAAGGTCGCACACCATGCAGCGGCTTCTCCAAAGCTGCTCGATTTGTCTCGCGCGTGGTGTCATGGACGGATGAGCCGCTCCGTCGAAGCATTCAACCGTCGCCTGCTGCGGGCGCGAGACGCGATGGACCGCGCCTACGCCAACCCACTCGACATTCCGGTTCTTGCCGCCATCGCCAATCTCTCGGAGGCGCATTTCATCCGGAGCTTCCGATTGACCTTCGGTGAGACGCCGCATCGCTATTTGCAGCGGCGACGCGTGGAGCGGTCGATGTTCCTCTTGAGGGAGACCGATCAGAGCGTCACGGACATATGCTTCAGCGTGGGGTTCACGAGCGCGGGCACATTCAGCCGCACCTTCAGCGCGATCGTTGGCGAGACGCCATCGCACTACCGCGTGGCCCACGGCCCGATGGTCGTGCCCAATTGCTTTCAGATGGCGGCGACGCGCCCCGTAGGAGTCACGGTGCGATCGAGCAGTTTTGGAGAAGCCGGCGCCGTGGACGCTTCGTAGCATGCGGACACATCACCAACCACGATGAGGAGACTCGAAGTGATCACCAAACTCAACGTCACCGCAATCAAGGTTCTCGACCAGGACGAGGCGCTCGACTTCTACGTCAACAAGCTGGGTCTGGAAATCGGCAACGACTTCAAGCAAGGGACGTACCGTTGGGTGACGGTGCGTGTCCCGTCCGACCCCAGCATTGAGCTCTTTCTCGAGGAACCCGGTCCGCCGGTTCAGGATGATGCGACGGCCGAGCAACTGCGTGAACTGATGACGAAGGGCGCGCTGGGTTTCACTGTCGCATTTCAAACCGACGACTGCCGTGCGCTATACCACGAGCTCAAGCAGCGCGGTGTGACCGACTTCATCCAGGAACCGACGGACCATGGATACGGCATCGACATGGGTATCCGCGATCCATTCGGCAATGCGATCCGAATCCTTGAACCGCGCGTGTGGTCGCACGGCCGGGCCACAAAAGAAGCTGCTGCCACTGCGCGCTGATCGAGCGGCGCGGTCAGTCTGATGTCGTGACCGGTAGCTTGAGGACCGTCGTCACCTCTGTGTGCCGGCCGCATCACGCTTCCGGATGTGTGCTGACTGTGACACGCCGCGCGACTCAGCATGGTCCGGCTCGGCCTGCGCATCCGGCGAGATGCTGCTTCCGGCGCGCGGGAATGCACCAGGCTCCGGCGGATGCAGTTCGGCATTCACCGCGCCGCCGAGCATGATGATCTGCGCGATCCAGAATGCGAACGTCATCAGCAGGAAAAACAGGGCGAACGTCGTGCCGTACGTTGTGAATCCGTGCTGCAGTTTGAAGTACAGCGGGAAGAGCAGCGTGAACGCTTCGAAGAGCACAGCGCCCGCGATGGCACCGGGCAAGATCTGCTTGACGCTGTGGGGACGGTTCGGCACCACGAGATAGATCACGCCGAACAGGAGCAGCCCGTCGGCGAGCCCCACTGCGATTTGCAGCGTCACGGCGATCGGGCCGCTCGACAGGAATGAGGGCACACCTTGGAGCCCGGTGATGATCGCGAGCAGGCTCGCAGACCCGATCGCGATGACGATGAGCACGGTGAATGCAACGATCATCATCAACGCCATCAGCTTCTGCTTCACGAAGCTGCGCTGCTTGGTCGGGTACAGGGCATCCAGTCCCTGATCCATTGCGCTGAAGAGCGCCGATCCGCTCCACAGCAGTCCGATGAAGCTCACGATCGCGAGCGGACCGGCCGCCTTGTGGAAGTTCTGCAGCGCGTCGACCACCAGTTGACCCTGCTGACCGGGAATCGCGTTGGCGATGTCCTGGTTGAGTGTCGTGCTGATGCTCGAGCCGAAGGCGAGCGACAACACCGTCGTGATCGCGAGGATGATGGGGAAGAAGGCAAACAGCGTGTTCCACGCAATGGCGACCGACCAGGTGCCCCCGCTCGCGGCGCTGTACCGCTTAATCACCCGGACCGGAAACCATGTCAGCGCTCGCTGCTTCAGCGCTCCGAACCGCTTAGACATACAGTCCGACTATAACGTTTGCTTACACTGCCGCATCGCCCGACAGTGTCTAGAAATTGACAAGGTCAATAACCGCTCGCTAGGCTGTGCGCGGTGCAGACGGCTCTCGCGGCATCGACGGTCCTGCGCGCGTCGGGCCTGAGGCCGACCGCGATCAGGCTCGCTGTTCTGGATGCCGTCAAGCGCACGCCGCACGCCGGCGTGCCGGATATCACCGCGGCGGTGCGACGCACACTCGGTACCGCGTCGCGTCAGGCGGTCTACGACGTGCTCGACCAGCTGCAGCTTGCGCACCTGGTGCGGCGGATCGAGCCCGCGGGGTCGCCGGCTCGTTACGAGGTCAGAGTCGGCGACAACCACCATCACGTCGTGTGCCGTCGCTGCGGCAGCGCGTCGGATGTCGATTGCGCGGTCGGTGAAGCCCCGTGCCTCGAGCCCTCGCAGACGCACGGTTTTGTCCTCGACGAGGCGGAGGTGACGTTCTGGGGTTTGTGCCCGCAATGTCAAGAACAACAAGAAATAAAAGAACAACCAATGGAGGAGAAGGTTGGCTGACACGCACACACCACCCGCGATGACCGAGATGGGAATGCCCGAAACCGATGGCGAGGACATTCCGCCGCACGGCTCCGCGCAGGACAAGCGGCCGCTGCCGCACGGCCCGATCAAGCGCAAGCGCAACCAGGATTGGTGGCCGAACTGGCTCGACCTCGACGTGCTGCATCGCAATGGCCCTGTGCCAAACCCGATGGGCCGTGACTTCGACTACGCGAAAGAGTTCGCCACCGTCGATCTCGAGGCGCTGAAGCGCGACATCCTCGAGGTGATGACCACCTCGCAGGAATGGTGGCCGGCGGACTATGGTCACTACGGTCCGCTCTTCATTCGGATGGCGTGGCACAGCGCCGGCACGTATCGCATCGCCGACGGTCGCGGTGGCGGTGGTAGCGGCCAGCAGCGCTTCGCGCCGCTGAACAGCTGGCCCGACAACGCCAACCTCGACAAGGCGCGGCGTGTGCTCTGGCCGGTCAAGCAGAAGTACGGCCGCACCGTGTCGTGGGGTGATCTCATGATCCTCGCGGGTAACGTCGCGCTGGAGTCGATGGGCTTCAAGACCTTCGGGTTCGGCGGCGGACGCGTCGACGCGTGGGAACCGGATCAGGACACCTATTGGGGCTCCGAGGACAGCTGGCTCGGTGACGAGCGCTACAGCGGTGATCGCGAGCTTGCCAATCCGTTCGGCGCCGTGCAGATGGGGCTCATCTATGTGAACCCCGAGGGTCCGAACGGCAATCCCGACCCGCTCGCGGCAGCGCGTGACATCCGCGAGACGTTCCGCCGCATGGCGATGAACGACGAGGAAACGGTCGCGCTCATCGCCGGAGGTCATACGTTCGGCAAGACGCACGGCGCCGTCAAAGCGACCTATGTCGGCGCGGAGCCGGAGGGAGCGCCGCTCGAACAGCAGGGGCTGGGCTGGAAGAACGCGTACGGCACCGGCAAGGGCGACGACACCTTCACCAGCGGTCTCGAAGGACCGTGGACGAACGAACCCGTGCGTTGGGACAACGGCTATTTCGACAACCTCTTCAACTACGACTGGGAGCTGACGAAGAGTCCTGCCGGCGCGAACCAGTGGACACCGAAGAGTGCAAACGGGCTGCCGGC
This sequence comes from Candidatus Dormibacteria bacterium, assembly GCA_046262795.1. GTDB lineage: Bacteria > Chloroflexota > Dormibacteria > Aeolococcales > Aeolococcaceae > JAFALX01. Next base: position 5,371 of record JBHEMA010000025.1, read on the forward strand.
GGCGCCCGATGCGCACGACGCGTCCAGGCGCCAGACGCCGATGATGCTGACGACGGATCTCGCGTTGAAGCTCGATCCCTCCTATGGTCCGATCTCGAAGCGTTTCCACGAGCACCCGGAGGAGCTTGCCGACACGTTCGCCAAGGCGTGGTACAAGCTGACCCACCGCGATATGGGGCCGCTCTCGCGGTACCTCGGTCCGCTGGTGCCGGGTGAGCCTCAGATCTGGCAGGATCCGGTCCCCGGAGTCGATCACCCATTGATCGACGCGGCCGATATGGCGGAGCTGAAAGCGCGGATTCTGGAGTCCGCAGTCTCCGTTGCGCAGCTGGTCTCGACGGCGTGGGCTGCGGCGGCAACTTTCCGCGGCACCGACAAGCGCGGCGGCGCCAACGGCGCGCGTCTGCGCCTCGCCCCGCAGAAGGACTGGGACGTGAACGACCCACCCGAGCTGGCACAGGTGCTTCGCAAACTCGAAGGCATTCAGCAGCGCTTCAACGGCGCGCAGTCGGGCGGTAAGAACGTCTCGCTCGCCGATCTCATCGTTCTTGGTGGTTGTGCTGCGATTGAGCGAGCAGCCACAGACGCGGGATACGACATCACCGTACCGTTCGCGCCTGGACGCACCGATGCGTCGCAGGAGCAGACCGACCTTGAATCCTTCACCGTGCTCGAGCCCACATTCGACGGGTTCCGCAACTACCTCAATCCCAAGCAGACGCTTCCGGCAGAGCGCTTGCTCCTCGAGCGCGCGAACCTGCTTACGTTGACGGCTCCTGAAATGACAGTGCTCATCGGAGGGATGCGTGCACTCAATGCGAACGCCGGTCGCTCGCCCCACGGCGTCTTCACCCAGCGTCCCGAGACGCTGAGCAACGACTTCTTCGTCAACCTGCTCGACATCAGCACGGAGTGGACGGCGTCGGATTCGGCCGAGAACGTCTTCGAGGGGCGCGAGCGCGCAACTGGTCAGCCCAAGTGGACCGCCACGGCGGTTGATCTCCTCTTCGGCTCGCACTCACAGCTGCGGGCGATCGCAGAGGTGTACGCGTCAAACGACGGTGCGGAGAAGTTCATCCGTGACTTCGTGGCGGCGTGGAACAAGGTGATGAACCTTGACCGCTTCGATCTCAAGCGTTCGCAGCTGAACTAATCGTTTCGACGGTGGTGGCCGGCTCAGCTCGAGCCGGCCACCATGCTTCGTGCAAACTGGCTTCCCCGGTAGGCGCCTTCTCGCAACACGTTGAACGGGCCGGCTGGGCGAAGGCCGCCTCCCGTGTTCCACGGATTGAAGCGCAGGAACTGCGACACCTCGGCGGGGAGTGCATCCTCGAGTCGCACCGTTGCGAGCGGCTGCCAATCGCCGAGTGGAGATGCTGCAAGGATGGTCCATTCAGCCGAGCGGCGCGTGTGACGCCGCGCGAGCGCGCTCGGGTCATCGTCCGCCGCCGCATCGTTGCGTGGCTGTGCGGCGAGCACCACGGTCCGGTCGTGCACCCGGTATGGCAGCACGCTCGAATACCACGCATGGGAGAAATCCCGAGCTGGCAGAAGCAGGTGACGAGCTAGCGGCAACCGACTCGACGCGCCGAACAGCAGATCTTGGTCACGGCCCGCGCCGTATGCATCGAGGATGCGGACCGAGATTCCGAGATGGTCGATCAGCGGTTGCGGCAGACCAGCTCCACGCGAGAGCCGAACAATGGCCGCGAGCGGTCGTCGGTGTCGCAAGAGTGACCAGCGCAGCTGTCGCTGCGCGCCGGCAATCGGTTCGAACGTCGCCGCGAACGCAGCGCCATCGGGATGAAAGATGCGGTCGCGGCGGATTGCCGAGAGAGCGCCGAACATGACGCCGCCGACGGACCGCGCCAGTCCAGGTAAC
>JBHEMA010000026.1:0-6786 GCA_046262795.1 Candidatus Dormibacteria bacterium
GCGATGGCGGCGTGGTCGGTGCCGGGGCACCATTCCACCTCGAAGCCCGCCATTCGCTTCTGCCGGCACAGCGTGTCCTGAATCGAGAAACCGCATGCGTGGCCCATGTGCAGCGCGCCCGTGATGTTCGGCGGCGGCAGCGCGATCACGTAGCTCTGCTTGGCGCTGTCGACATCGGCGTGACCGATGCCCAGCTCCTCCCAGCGCTTTCGCCACACCGGCTCGACACTCGCCGGACTGAACGTCTTATCCACTGAGCGTTCGAGTATATGGGCGCGACGGGCTGAATCCCTGCCATCGCACCGTCCGGCGCCACGCTACACTGCGCGCAGCCGGGGATGACTCATCGCCCGTGGAGGAAGGTGATATGCGAATCGTCGCGATATCGGTGTTGGTGGTCTCAATGCTGTTGGCGGGCGCCGGAGTGGCGCATGCATCGAGCGGCAGCTGGGCGGTCGTCACCTCGGCGGATACAGCACCCGCGCTGCCGGATGTGCTGAACGCGGTGAGCTGCACGCGCCACGACTTCTGCATGGCAGTCGGCGAGCGTGCAGAGGTGCGGACGCCCTCCTCGCCTGCTAATCAATCGCTGATCGAGCGCTGGAACGGAACCTCGTGGAGCATCGTCAGCTCTCCGAGTCCGAGCCAGCTTGGACCGAATCAGCCGTTGCCGAACGAGGTCGGCAACTACCTCGACGGCGTCAGCTGCGTCGACGCGAGCTTCTGCGTCGCGGTCGGATACGACTACAGCAGTGCGACGTCGACGCACGCGCCGATCGGCCTCGTCGAGCACTGGGACGGCAGCGCGTGGTCGCTTGTCGACTCGCCGAACCCAAGCCAGACCGGTGATTTCCTGGACGCCGTCAGCTGCACATCTCGCGATTTCTGCGTGGCCGTCGGATTTGCGCTCGACGGATCGTCGTACGACAACCTGGCGGAGGAATGGAACGGATCCGCCTGGAGTGTCCTGACAACGCCGGATGCGCCCTGCCCAATACGGCAACGCACTCAACGGTGTCAGCTGCACGAGCACGACCAGCTGCATCGCGGCCGGCTGGGCGGTTCCGGACAACTCGTCGACCGCGGCACTGTATGAGTCGTGGGACGGCGCAGCCTGGAGCATCATGCCGTCACCCGCGGTGACGGTGGCGTACACATATCCCTACGGCGTGGACTGTGCCAGCGCGCAATTCTGTGTCGCAGCTGGGTCCAACTTCGATGCCTCGACCAACGGCGAGGACAGCGTGCTCGCAGCGTATGAGGGTTCTGCATGGCACGCCGTCGCGCCACCGGATGCTGCGTCCACGGATGGGCTCCGCGCCGTCCACTGCGGCAGCGCATCGTTCTGCGCCGCAGTCGGCGCAAACGTCGCGTTAGGCGCGGCAACGCTCATCGATGAGTGGGACGGCACGTCGTGGACGGTTGCCACGTCACCCAACCCGAGCGGGAACAGCGCGCTCTATGGCGTCAGCTGCCTCAACGACGGATTCTGCATGGCCGTCGGCGCCTACAACCTCGTGTCGACGCCCGCCGGCGCCATCAGCCAAACACTCATCGAGGAGCGGGGTGCGGAGCCTGCCGCCGGCGTCCCCGAAGCGCCCGCCGTGCCGATCCTCGTGCTCGTCGGGGCAGTCTTCGCGTACGGTTCCTACCGGCTCGCTCGACTGCGCTGACGCCTGAGGGGCACGCATATGCGCGGCGAGTTCCGCAGGCGAGCGAAGCTCGCCGAGGACTGTCTGAGCACAGCGCATATGTTGTGCCGCCTCAGGCGTCCCAGCAGCGAGCGAGACGTTAGGCCGTCTTGTCTTGCGCTTCGTCGTCCGCAGCGCCGGCAGCGACGCGTCGCTTCGGCTCTTCGGTCAGCAGCAGCGGCTCAACCCCTTCGTTGATCGCCTGCTCGGTGATGACGCACCGCTTGATGTCGGGGCGGCTCGGGACTTCGAACATGCTGTTGAGCAGCACATCCTCGATGATCGATTTGAGTGCGCGCGCACCGGTGCCGCGCGCGAGCGCGCGCTCGGCGATCGCCCGGAGCGCGCCCTCCTGAAACACGAGCTCGACGTCGTCGAGTGCGAAGAACTTCTGGTACTGCTTGACGAAGGCGTTCTTCGGCTCGGTGAGGATGTTGACGATGTCCTCCTCGTCGAGATAGTCGAGAGCGACTGTGATCGGTAGGCGGCCGACGAACTCGGGAATGAGGCCGTACTTCAGGAGATCCTGCGACTGCAGCTCGCGCAGGATGCGCGTGGTCTCCTTCGTGCGCGCCGCGTGCGGCTTGCTGTTGAAGCCGATGGTGCGCTTGCCGATGCGCTGCTCGATGATCTTCTCGAGGCCGTCGAACGCGCCTCCGCAGATGAACAAGATGTTCGTCGTGTCCATCTGCACGAAGTCTTGCTGCGCATGCTTGCGTCCGCCCTTCGGCGGCAAGTTGGCCATCGTGCCTTCGAGGATCTTGAGCAGCGCCTGCTGCACGCCCTCGCCGGAGACGTCGCGCGTGATCGACGGGTTGTCGCTCTTGCGCGCGATCTTGTCGATCTCGTCGATGTAGATGATCCCGCGCTCGGCGCGCGAGATGTCGAAGTCGGCAGCCTGGATCAGGCGCAGCAGGATGTTCTCGACGTCCTCGCCGACGTAGCCCGCTTCTGTGAGTGAGGTCGCGTCGGCGATGCTGAACGGCACGTCGATGATGCGTGCCAGCGTCTGTGCCAGCAGCGTCTTGCCGCAGCCGGTGGGGCCGACCAGCAGGACGTTCGACTTCTGCAGCTCGACGTCGCTGTTCGTCTTCGCGTGCGCGATGCGCTTGTAGTGGTTGAAGACCGCGACGGAGAGCACCTTCTTGGCGTGCTCTTGACCGACGACGTACTGGTCGAGCGATGCCGCGATCACCTGCGGGTTGGGAATCGCGCCCGGTTTGCCGCGCTTCTGCGAAGTGGAGCGGTTGTCCTCCTCGAGGACCTCCTGGCAGAGGTCGATGCACTGGTCGCAGATGTACACACCTGGACCGGCCACCAGCTTGCGCACCTGCTCCTGCCCCTTGCCGCAGAACGAGCAGCGTGTGTGACGCCGGCGGTCGTCGCGCTCGGTCACTAACCCCTCGCCGGTGCTCCGCCGCCCGGTTCGGCGCCGCCGTCACCGGTGGGGATGGGCAGCGTTTCAGCCTTTTCGGGCTTGCCACCGTTTTGCTGCGGACCGCGGTGCCCCTGGATGATCTCGTCGATCAACCCGTACGCCTTCGCCTCCTCCGCGCTCATGAAGAAATCGCGGTCGGAGTCGCGGTTCACGACCTCGATCGGTTTGCCCGTGTGGTGCGCCAGGATCTCGTCGAGACGGCGACGCACGCGCAGGATCTCCTGCGCATGGATCTGGATGTCCGCAGCCTGACCCTGGAAACCGCCTGACGGCTGATGGATGAGAATGCGCGTGTTGGGAAGACTGAAGCGCATCCCAGGCGCGCCCCCGGCGAGGAGCACTGCGGCCATCGATGCGGCAATGCCCATGCAGATGGTTCCGACGCGCGGCTCGACGTACTGCATCGTGTCGTAGATCGCGAGACCCGCGTACACCGACCCGCCCGGGCTGTTGATGTACAGCATGATGTCCTTCGCGGGATCCTCACCCGCGAGGAACAGCAGCTGCGCCATGACGACGTTCGCCACCTGGTCGTCGATCGGCGTTCCGATGAAGATGATGCGGTCCTTGAGCAGCCTGGAATAGATGTCGAAGGCGCGCTCGCCGCGGTTGGTCGACTCGACGACCATCGGGATCAGATTCGTTGGATTCATTCCACGGCCATTATATGGCCGCCCGGAGAAGCCGAACCTTTCTGCGCCGGTTGTGTCAATCACGTTGCTGGAAACTCCGAATGGCCAGCGCCATCATCAAGAGGCCAAAGCCCAGCAGCAGGGAGACTTCGATCCACTCGGACAGGATGTTTCCGAACAGCGTCAGCGACAGCTTGTCTGTGACCTGTGACGGCACCCCGGCAGCGCTCAACACCGTGCGGCGCAGCGGGTCGACGCCATAGCTCGCCGGGTCGAGCCGCGTGAGGACTGTCATCCACGCCGGTAATCCCTGCAGCGGAAACAGCGCTCCGGCGAGAAAGAAGACGGGCATCATCAGGAAGTTCGTCACCACCTGGAACCCCTGCATGTTGCGCATGCGCGCGCCTATGGCGACACCGAGCGCAGACAGCGCAAACGCCAGCACAAAGATGAGCGGGATCACCTCGAGCACACCCTGCCATGTGAGCGTCACACCAGCGAGCGGCGCGAGGATCAGGATGATCAATCCCTGCAGCGTCGCTTGCGTTGCACCACCGAGTGTCTTGCCGATCGCGACCGCGGAGCGATGAATCGGTGCGACCAGGACCTCCTTGAGAAACCCGAACTCGCGATCCCACACGATCGACATGGCACCGAACATCGACGTGAACAACACCGTCATGCCGATGACACCAGGAAAGATGAACTGCTGGTACTGGAGTGCTCCGTTGCCACCGCCAAACGCGCTGGCCGCGCCGCGCAGGCTCGAGCCAAGGCCGGTGCCGAAGATGAGCAGGTACAGCACCGGCTGCGCCATCATCGTCACCAGCCGCCAGCGATCGCGCGTGAATCGGATCACGTCGCGATACCAGATGATGTAGATCGCTCGCACCGTTGCGCCGCGCGTCTTGACGGCGGATGTGCGCGCGAAGGTGGGCGCCGCCAGCACCTGTTCGCTCATCGCCTCCCTCCCCAGAGTCGCCGCATCTGCCGCCATTGATCCGCCGAACCGCTGCCGGCCTCGTCGCGTATGGCGTGCCCGGTCAGCTTGAGAAACACATCGTCGAGGCTGGGACGCCGCGACGCGACCGCCGTGACGGGGACGTCGAGCGTCGCGAAGAGACGCGGCATGAACGCCGCCGCGTCGGGAACCTCGACACGCACGGTGCCGTCCTCCGGCGTCGCATCCAGGCTGAACGCGGCGCGCATCTCGTCAGCGGCCTTGTGGCTCTCTGACGTCGTCACGGTGACCACATCGCCGCCGACCATCGCCTTCAGCTCGGCCGGCGTGCCCTGCGCGACGATGCGTCCCGCGTCGATGATGGCGATGCGGTCGCAGAACTCGGCTTCGTCCATGTAGTGCGTCGTCATGAAGATGGTGATGCCCTCGCGCTTGCGCAGCTCGTGGATGTAAGCCCAGATGCGGTTGCGCGTCTGCGGATCGAGTCCGAGCGTCGGTTCGTCGAGGAACAGCACCTGCGGGTAGTGCAGGATGCCGCGGGCGATCTCGAGACGGCGCTTCATGCCACCCGAGTACTGCATGACCGGCGAGCGCTGCCGATCCGTGAGCTCGACCATGGCCAGCGCCGTGTCGATGCGCTCCTTGCGCACCGCGGGCGAGAGTCCATAAAGGAAGGCGTGGAACTCGAGGTTCTCGCGGCCAGAGAGCTGGGCGTCGAGTGACGGGTCCTGGAAAACGAGGCCGATGCGGCTGCGCACGGCGGACGCGTTCTTCATGACGTCGAACCCGGCGACCAGCGCCTGGCCGCTGGTGGGCTTCACCAGCGTGCAGAGGATGCTGATGGTGGTCGACTTGCCTGCGCCGTTGGGACCGAGGAAGCCGAAGATCTCGCCGGGCCTGACGTCGAGCTCGATGCCGCGGACTGCCTCGACGTCGCCATAGCGCTTCACGAGCTCGCTGACGCGGATCACCGATTCGGGCATGGCAGCGAGGGTATCCGCCGCAAGGCGCTTTCAAGCAGACGATTGCCAGCGCCCTGCTGCGGTGACAGACTTTCTGATAGCGGCCATGTCTCAGCTGAGCTCTGTTCCCTCACGTCAGCGGCGCCGCATCCGGTGGGCGCTCGTCCTCCTCGTGATTCCCTTCATCGCCCTCCTCTATCCGCCCTTCTATTCCATGCTGACCCCCCGGCTCGCCGGGATTCCCTTCTTCATCTGGTACCAGTTCGCCTGGGTCATCCTCGGCGTCGCAGTGACCGGGCTCGTGTACGCGCTCGATCGATCGCGCGCAGGGCGTGACGAATGATCCGCGGCGACGAGCTCACGGTCTTCATCGTTCTCTTCGTCGTCGTCACCGTCATCGGCTTCATCGCCGCGCGCTGGCGTCGCGGTGACCTGAGCCTGCTGCACGAATGGGGGCTCGGCGGCCGGCGCTTCGGCAGCATCGTCACGTGGTTCCTGCTCGGCGGCGACCTCTACACCGCATACACGTTCGTCGCCGTCCCGGCGCTCGTGTTCGCCAAGGGCGCCATCGGACTCTTCGCGCTCCCGTACACGATCATCGTTTACCCGATCGTGTACGTCGTGATGCCGAAGCTCTGGCAGGCGGCGCGCAATCTCGGGCACATCACGCCGGCAGATTACGTGCGCGACCGGTTCAATTCACCGTTGCTGGCACTGCTGATCGCCATCACCGGGATCGTCGCGACCATGCCCTACATCGCGCTGCAGATGTTCGGCATCCAGGTGGTCATCGCACAGATGGGCGTGAACATCGAGATCTCGTTGGTCGTCGCATTCCTCGTGCTCGCGCTCTACACGTACGTCAGTGGACTCCGCGCACCGGCGCTGATCGCGGTGGTGAAGGACACGCTCATCTGGATCACGGTGCTGGTGGCCGTCATCTACATCCCGACCAAGCTCGGCGGGTTCGGGGCCATCTTCCACAGCACGGAGACGGCGGTGGCGGCGAAGACGTCGAAGGCAACCGACAACCTGCCCGCCTCGCTGTACCTCGCGTACTCCACGCTTGCGCTCGGCTCCGCGCTTGCACTCTTCCTGTATC
>JBHEMA010000027.1:0-10180 GCA_046262795.1 Candidatus Dormibacteria bacterium
GAGCACCGGCTGGCAAGAGCGGATCGCGCCCCATGAGGAGCAGCGCTTCGAGCGGCGGGTGCCCGAGTTCGCACGCTTTCAGCGCCGCGTCTCACAGCGACACGGCAACGGCCGCGCCCTGCATCGTCACGCCGTGCTGGCGTTGCACGGTGTCGTGGACGTGTACGACGGCCTTCCCGAGCATGCACGCCATGGGCTCTTCGCGCAGCCCGGCCGCCACGACGCCGTGACCCGGCTGTCGAATGCGAGCATGCACGTGCAGCCCGACAAGGTTCCGGACATCCGCGGCTTCGCCATCAAGGTGCGCGATGTGAGCGGTCCAGGTGCGCTTGGCGGCGAGACTGACGAGCAGGATTTCGTGCTCATCAACCTGCCCACCTTTCGCCTCAGCAGCAGCGATCCTTTTGCCGACGTGGTCATCGCCCGCTCGAAGGGCAACGCTGCAGTGGTACGTCACATGCTGCGACGCTATGGACCGTTCCGCTTCCTGCGTCAGGCGCGGCACGGCATCGAGTCACTCAAGTGGCCGTTCAGCGGGTTTCTGACGGAGCCGTTTCACAGCGCGGCGCCGCTGCGGTGTGGGCCGTATGCGGTGCGGGTGCGCATTCTGCCGCGCGACGCACGTCCACCGGCCGCTGATGCCCGCGATGACTGGGCCGCCGATGTGCGCCACCGGCTCGCCGAAGGGGCCGCGATGTTCGACGTGCAGCTGCAGTTCTTCGTCGACGAATCGATAACACCGATCGAAGACGCCTCAATCGACTGGCCGCAGGACGAAGCGCCATACATCACCGTCGGTCGCCTGACGATTCCGCAGCAGGAAACGACGGGTGCCGGCTATGACCGCTTCGCCGCCGACGTCGAGGCCATGAGCTTCGATCCCTGGCACGCGCTCGACGACCACCGCCCGCTTGGCGAGGTGATGCGCGCGCGCCGAGCCGCGTACTACGCAAGCGTGCGTGAACGGCGTGCTGCCGCCGGCGTCACCGCCGCGGCGTGAGCCCGACGTCTTCCGCCTTGCGACCGTAGATCTGCTGTACCTCCCATCCGGCGATGCCGGCATACGTGTCGATCTGTGACCGGTGGTGCACGTCGTGCTCCACCCCCATCATCAGCACGCGCCAGCCGGCGAGCGTCTGACCAGGCGTGTCCATGGCTTCGACGCGCCGCTGCAGCCACGCATCCGGGGTGCCTTCGAGCAGCTCATGCATGCGCTCGGTCGACCCTTCGAGCGCGGCGATCCACTGCTCGCGAGTTGCGGTCGGCTCCGGCCATGGGTCTGGGCGCCAGCCTTCAGCGCGATACGCGTGCCCGAAGAACAAGCGCGACGCAGCCATGTGCGAGACGAGCTCGCCGATGCTCCACGCGTTCTCTCCCGCACCCGCGGGCGGCCGCCACGTCTGCGCCTCGGGTGGCAGGCTGCCGACATCGCGTATGGCCCGGCGGTTGACGCCGTCGAAGTACTTGAGAAACGCGGCGATGTCCGTGATCACGCATCACGATGCTACGACGCCGGCATCCGGCCTCCGGCGACTGGTGCGCCGGCCGAGACGTCGCCATGCGACGACCCCGACGCCGGTCGAAACGAGCACGGCCGCCGGTGCGAAACCGGGCCACTCAGCGGCCTCCGCGGCGGGCTCGCTCGCCGGCTGGACCCCGCTTGGAGTGAGGGCGAGCACGCCGTCGCCCGCGCCTTGTTCCGAGCTGCCGATGCCGAGGAAGAGTGCATTGCCTGACGGGACGACGCCCGAGTCCGAGTTGACGCCGGGGATTGCAGCGACAGGCGTGCCCGAGGCGGCGTCATAGACCTCGAGTCGTCGCGCCAGCGCAGCACCGGCAAACGTCATACCCGCCGCGTCGGTCGTCGGGCCGAGTGATTGTGAAGCGTCCTGCTCCCACATCACCGCGCCCGATGCTGGGTTCAGCGAGTGCATGCTCGGTTCCTGCACTGCGGTGTCGTTCGGATCGGCCGGTTCGCAACCCGTGCCGCCGGGATTGAAGTCGCCGATTGCAGTTGCGCCATACACGCGGGCGCCGTCGTATGCGGTGCTGCCGAGAAAGCCCCCCGACGTGCCTCCAAAGACGACGTTTGTCGACCACCGCGGTGGCGCAGCAGGATCGGCGGCGTCGAGCGAGTAGTACGTGCTGTCCTTGCCGCCGACGCCGATGAAGCCGGCGTCGCCTGAGGCGTCGACACCGAGATTCGCGGTGGCCCCGAAGTCGAAATCGCAGGCGGGATCCGATCGTTGCTCGCGCGGCGGCACGAACTCCCAGGCAATCGTGCCGTCACCGATGCGCACGCCGAGGACGTGTTCCGCGTGCGGTGACGTGGCTGCCTGGGCATTGCAATCGGCGGTACCGACGATCTCGACGTTCTTTGCCAGGTCGATGGTCGGTGACGCCCATACGTTGCCGCAGCCGTCGTCGCGGGGCGCACCGGTAGCATCGGTGCCATCCAGCTCGAGCCGCCACCGCGGCTCGCCGGTGGCGAGATCCGCGGCTGCCATGTATCCGCGGTAGCCCGCGGTGCCGTCGGGCGACACGCCGAAGAGCACGTCATCGCCGACGACAGCGGGTGAGGAGAAGATCCGTGTCGGATCGCTGTCGGGGTCGGGCGGCGCCTCCGGCTTGCCGCTGTAGACGTGCTTCCAGTACAGCGCTCCGGTGTCCGCGCGCAGCGCGTAGAGCGTGAAGCCGCCACCGAAGATCACCAGGTCGGGCTGCGTCGTGTCGCCGGGCACGAAGTACGCGGTCGACGTGACGATGCCACCGTCGGTCGTCGCGTCAGCCGGCTGACGATTGCCCGGCACCGGTTTCACAGCGGGCTGCGAGTCGAGCGTGAACGACCAGCGCTGTGTGCCGTCGCGTTCGTTGATGGCGTAAGAAGTGTCCATCCCAGGAACCGACGTACACGGTGCCGTCGACGACCACCGGCTGCGCCGTCACGGCATCGCCGGTGGGAAAGAACCACGCGGGTGCGAGCGTCTTCACGGTGTTTTCATCCAGCGTCGACCGACCGGTGAACGAGCGGTTGAGATCATGGCCGTACATCGACCAGTCCATCGGCCCGACCGATGTCGCGGCGTGCCCGACGGTGGTTGCCGGGAGCATGCCGCTGGCTGCCGCGAACGCGAGCATGCAGATGAGCGCACGTCGGGGCATCGGCAACCGTCCTCCCTGAAGTGTCCCGGCCGGATAGTTGTCGCATGGTAATCGTTTACGCAATGCAACTGATGGCGTGTCGCGCGCTCGCGCGACCGGTTGGCTCGGTTCAGGGTTGCGGTGCAGCGCGTGCCGGGGCACGAACCGCGGCGACGTGGCGGCCTGATCGCATCCAGTACCAGGGGGCAGCTCCGAGAGTCTTCGTCAGCGTGGCGCCCTCGGCGTAGCCCTCGATCAGCGCTCGCCATACGGGGGGCGCCGCTAGCGTGCGGATGCCGAAGTCGAGATGACGATAGAAATGTCGCGCCGCCTGATATGTCACCCACGTGTCTGGAAGCACAGAGCGCCAGAGGCGCCGGTAGTACCGCTGCGGCGTCGCACGTCGTTGATGCACGGCGACTGCGGTTTCACCCGCCAACCGACCACTCTCGAGCGCGTGGTAGATGCCCTCGCCGGTCAGCGCGTCGGCGAATCCACCGGCGTCGCCGACGATGTAGAGAGGCAGGCGCGTGGGCGTCACCCGGTAACCGCCGACCGGGACCTGATGGGCCTCGAACTCCACCTGCGTTCGTGGACGGAACTGCACGCCCTTCGCCGTGATGTACGCGCGCAGTCGCTCGCGCAGCGCGCTGAGGTTCTTGCGATACGTGTACAGCCCGATGGAAACCTGGTCGTCTTTGGGAAAGACCCAGCCATAGCCGGCTTCGATGGCGCCGTAATCGAAGCAGGTGATCGAGGTTTCGCCGCGCTCGATGTCGGAACGCATGACGTTCACCTCGATCGCGGTTGCGGTCTGCTTCGGATGGGCGACACCGAAGATGCGGTTGATGCGACTGTACGCGCCATCAGCACCGATCAGCTGACGGCCGGAGATCACATGATCGCCCGCGTGCACGTGGAAGGATTCGCCGTCGTGCGCGGCCTCGCTCACGCGCGTCTTCGGAAAGAACGTGAGCGCGTCGGATCGCATGTTCTGACGCAACAGTGCGTCGTCGAATTGCCGCCGTGACACCATGCGCAGCACTGGGCGCGCGTGGTTGATGAATCGGTTGCCGTTTCCTTCCCAGAGATTGAACTCGACCTCGCGCCACGTGCCGCGAAGCCACGGCTCGTAGGCCAGTCGCAAAGCGCGGCACGACTTCATGGTCACACCGCCGGCGCACGGCTTGGTGCGCGGAAACTCCGCGCGATCGATCTGTGCGACGGTGAGGCCGCCGGCAAGCGCAACCGCCGCGGCATTGGAACCGCCCGGCCCCGCACCGACGACGATGACGTCGAAGTCGCCGTTCATGGGGATGACCTGTTGAGACGATGGTGGAGCGGAGGGGATTCGAACCCCTGACCTCTGCCGTGCGAGGGCAGCGCTCTCCCAGCTGAGCTACCGCCCCAGGACCACGCCACCGAGGCGGACGTCAGTATAGGCGGCGATTCAGTGGCGGCTGCCTGTGTGAAAGCGCTGGCTATACTCGCCGCTGGTCATGGCGGATACGCCACTTTCCCTGGTGCTGTTTGGCGTCGCAGTGGGCGCGTACTGCGTGGCGCTCGTTGCGTTCGTCCTGTACCTCGCCTTTCGCAAGCGCGTGTTCGGTGACATCGGGCTCGCAGCAGTGCTGATTGGATGGCCACTGCACGCGGCGTCGATCTTCACGCGTGCACTGGAGGCCGGTCACTGGCCGCTCGGCAACATGTACGAATACTCGACGGGCATTGCGTTCATCGTCGTGACGGTGTGCGTCGTGCTCATGGTGCGAGCGCGGCTGCGGTTGATCGGACTCCCGGCTATGATCATGTCGGTCGCGCTCATGGGAGTCGCGTACATGCTGTACGTGCCGCCGGGACAGCTCGTGCCGGCGCTGCACAGTTATTGGTTGACCATTCATGTCACGGCGATGGCGTCGTCGTCGGGCATCCTCAGCTTTTCGTTCTTCTTCGGCATGGCATATCTCGCCCGCCGCTGGGCGGACCAGCGCCTGCTCGCCGTGGCATCGGCACCGGAGCCTTCGGTTGCTTCTGTTGGAGGCGGCGCGGCGGCGCTCACGATGGGCGGCGGACCGCCTGACGGCACGCTGTTCGGGGGTGCCGCGATGACGTCCGTGGCGCAGGCGATGCGCCGCATCCTGCCGAGCGCGCGCACGCTCGATCAGTGGAGCTATCGCTTCGTGATGATCGGATTCCCCATCTGGACGTTCGGCGTCATCTGCGGCGCCATCTGGGGTGAGCACGCATGGGGTCGCTATTGGGGCTGGGATCCGAAGGAGACCTTTGCCTTCATCACGTGGGTGATCTTCGCCATCTACCTGCACGCGCGTGTGACGTACGGGTGGAAGGAGAAGCGTGCGGCGATCATCACCGGCTTTGGCTTCGTGGCGATCCTGTTCACCCTGTACGCCGTGAACCTCTGGATCGCGGGCCTGCACTCGTACGCGCGAGCGTAGGCATCACCGACCTACGTCCGGCGTTGCCACCTCGTCTTCTTCAGCATCTTCTTGTGCTTATGCTTGCGCATCTTCTTGCGGCGCTTCTTGATCACGGAACCCACGGCGAGCCGGACTATACCGTATAGGCGTCGCGCAACTTCTGCGCCGTTTGCTCCAAATGCTCGGGAAGCACCTTGGTATCGGCCAGCGCGGGCATGAAGTTCGTGTCGCCCGCCCATCGCGGGACGACATGCATGTGGAGGTGGTCGACGCTGCCGCCCGCGGGTTTGCCGAGGTTGATGCCGACGTTGTATCCCTCGGGATGGAGCGCATTGCCGAGCGCCGACAGCGCCCGCTGACACCCGCTGAACAAGGCGGCGCTTTCGTCGTCGTGCAGGTCGCGGAGATCCGACACGTGGCGTTGCGGCACCACCATCACGTGGCCACTGTTGTACGGAAAGCGATTGAGCACGGTGATGCTCAACGGTCTCCGCTCGACGACGAGCAACCCGTCGTCGTCTGAGCTCGTGATCGCTTCGCACAGAAAACACGCCGATTCATTCGGCGGGTCGCCGCCGACGTACGTCATCCGCCACGGCGCCCAGAGTTGCTTCACGGCTCGCACGGTAGCGAATGTGCACGGCGGCGCATGCGAGCGTCGCGGCGCCAATGAGAACGAGCGCGGCCGCTTCTCCCGGCGGTACCGGGGCGGTGATACCGGGATCCAAGAGCTCGACTCCGGTGAGACATGCCCACAGCGAGAACACGGCCGCTAGCGGCGATCGCACCGCGACGCGCGTGGACGCAGGCGGCGTCGCGACGGCGACGGACCAGACCAGCACGGGAGCGAGCAGCACGAGGTCGTGTGCGTATGCGTGCGGCGCCGCCAGCAGCGAGAGCACAGTCGCGCCGCACAGCGCGATGCCGAGCTGCCCGCGATCTTGCCTCACGCGGGAGCCGAGCCACCACGCTGCAGCACAGGCGCCGAGCGCGCCGGCAGCGGCGGCCACCATGGCTGCCCCGCCCGTGCCGAGGTACGTGCCGGCGATGCCGGCAAAACTCGGCATGACGCGAAGCTCCCAACGGGTGAACCCGCCGATCGTCACGCCGATGAACCCGGCAATGCCGCCCGTGCCGACGACCGCGAGCGAGGCGACCGCGACTGCCAGGGCACCGGCCACAGCCCCGGCAACGACACGCCGGTTGCGCCAACCGAGCATGAACGCGAATACGCCCAGGGCGAGGTGCGGTTTGGCGATGGCTGCCGACGCCACCAGGACCGCCGAACCCGCCGCAAGGCGGTCACCTCGCCAGAGCCAGAACGCGGCGGCGAGGCCGAGCGCGACGATCGGCGTCCACTGAGCCTGCAGCCACATCGTGACGGTGCCGGCGCCGGCCAGCGCTGCCGCGCCCGCTGCCGCCTTCCAGCGTTGCCGCGTTCCGGCGGGCCACGGCGCTGCTCGAATTGCGACGACGACCGCGAACACAAGCACCGCGAACTCCACCAGGCTCCAGACGCGAAAGGCGGTGCCGAGGTCGAGCCATGTGAGCGGAAGCACAATCGCTGCTGCGACGGGCGCGTCGACGAACGGCAGGTTGCCCTCCTTGTCGGGCGCGATCAGCTGTGCGTGGAGCGCACCCTGCAGCTGATCGTCGTACAGGTCGGCGCGGTGTCCCTCACGGAGCAGGGTGCCGCCGACGTAGGCATTGGTGAAGTCGCTGCGCCCGATCTGCACGTGCGAGACGTGCGCCCAGAAGCCCGCGTAGCCGATGAGCAGCGCCGCGCTCACCGCGATGATCAGCCGCGGCGCGCGGCCCGAGTGCGCCACGGCCCGACGCTAGCAGCGGCTGCGAAGCGCGCCGGAGCGCGCGACGGCGCTGTGACGAATTTGACAGGGATGGGCCAGATCCCCTCGCCGTCGCGCCGAATTTACTTCGAGTGGCGGAGGGTGATGCTGATCCGGGGACCAGCCGACGCCACCTTGGGCACCGTGTGTTGCCACGAGCGTTGAAACGTCCCGCCCATGACCACGAGGTCGCCGGGTTCGAGCGTCAATGCGAGGTGCGTGCTGCCGCCGCGCGGCCGCATGAGAAAGCGCCGCGGATGGCCGAGCGACACCGTCGCCACGACCGGGTCCTTGATGCTGCGTGCGATGCGGTCGCCGTGCCACGCGACGGAGTCGCGCCCGTCGCGGTACAGGTTGGCGCCGATGCTGTCGAAGTCGCGGCCGTATCGCTCGGCGAGCAGCGCGCGGATCGTCTCGAGTCGCGGTGGCAGCGACACCGCCGCCGGTTCGTATGGCCACAGCGCGACGAGCCGTGGTGTGTCGACGGTGCGGTCGTAGATGACCTGCGTCGACGCTTGCCACGGCGCGTGCGCGAGCAGGTCCTGAAACAAGGTGTCGGCGCCGTGCAGCCAGCCGGGCGCGTGGTCGACCCATGCGTCGCGTTCGAGCTCGTGCCGGCGCAAGCTGGTGAAGCTGCGATCCGGTTCGGGCTCACCCGCTGCAAAGAGCGACGTCTGCCACGAGAGCGCTGCCGTGCCCACGGTATTCGCCCGACTAGTCCGGCGCTCCCGCTGCGGCGGGCATGCGGTCCGCCGTTGCGGCATGGACCTCGCGCTGACCTCGCTGCACTCGCTGGCGCGAGCGCACGTACAGCAATGCAGGGCCGCCGAGCAATGCCATCAACACATCGTTGTATCCACGAAAGATCAGTCCGGCCGCGGCACCGGTTGCGGCCGGGATGTTGAGCGTGAGAAGGATGACCGTGATGAGGCCTTCGAACGCGCCGATGCCGAGCGGCAGAAAGCTCACCGCGGCGAAGGTGTACGCAACGCCGAGGACAAACACTGCGCTGATGTAGCCGACGGTGGTGATGCCGATGGCTCGCATCGCCAGGTAGAAGAGGAAGAAGGAGAGGATGGCGGCGATCGCTTGAAACAAGGCGATTCGCCACACCACGCGCGGCTTGCACAGCTGTACGAACGCAGGACGGATCTCGTGCAGCTGCTGATCGAAGCGTCGCAGAAACTTCACATGCTCGACGAGGCGCAGCGCGCGTTCGTACGCCGGATCCCACAGGAGGACGACGAAGATGCTGATGAATGCCAGCATTGTCAGAATCATCACGAGCGCGAAGTCGGGATGCTGCGCCAGGCGAGGCAGCGCACCCAAGCTGACGAACAGCATGAAGAGCAGCTCCTGGAGCGCCACCGTGGCGGTGAGTGCGCCGACGCCGTGTTCCTGGTCTGTGTTCCGCACCATCGCGACACGCGCCAGGTCGCCGAGCGGCAGGATGATCATCACCTGCCCCGCGGTCTCGATGAGCTGCGTACGTACAAACCCGATGTGCTCACCGATGGCGCGCAGCGCATACCACCACGCGGTGCCCCGCGCGAGGTACACGAGGAGGACCACGGGCGCCATGAGCAACGCGATGCGCCAGTCGATGGATCGAAAGGCGTGCGCCAGCTCAGGGGGCTTGACGCCGATGATCAGGGCCGCAAGTCCTGCCAGGGCGAACAGCTCCGCCCAATAGCGGCGCAGCAGGTGGAGTGGCAGCTTCAGCAGTTTCACGTCTGCCGCTCATGGTACCCAGCGACGCTCGGACGTCCCGAATCGCTATCCGGGCAGCGTCTCTCCGCCGACCGGCGCCAAGACCTCGCCGGTGTAGTACGCGGACAAGCGCTCGGAAGCAAAGAAGATGAACGACGGCGCGATGTCGTCGGGGTGCGCCGCTTTCTGCATGGGCACCTGCTCGCCGAAATGCGTCACCTTCTCCTCCGACATGGTCGCCGGGATCAGCGGTGTCCAGACCGGCCCCGGCGCGACACAGTTCACGCGGATGCCGCGGTCGACGAGTGACTGCGCCAGCGAGTATGTGAGCGCGTTGATCGCTCCCTTCGTCGCCGCGTAGTCGATGAGAGTCTTGTTACCGCGCAGCCCGTTGATGGAGCTGGTGTTGATGATGCTCGACCCCTCGTGAAGGTACTCGAGCGCCGCCTTTGTCACCCAGAAGTAGCTGTATATGTTGGTGCGGAACGTGCGGTCCCACTGCTCGGTGCTGAGCTCCTCCAGCGATGACGCCGGTTCCTGATACGCGATGTTGTTCACCACAAGGTCGAGGCCGCCGAGTGCGTCGGCGGCGCGGCGCACCGCTGCGATGCATTGTTGCTCCTGCGCCAGATCGCCCGGGATGAGCACTGCGCGCCGCCCCTCTTGCTCGATGAGCCTGCGCGTGTGCTCCGCGTCGTCGTGCTCGCTCAGGTAGGCGATAGCGACGTCGACGCCCTCCTTCGCGAAGCCGATGGCGACAGCCCGGCCGATGCCGGAATCGCCGCCGGTGATGAGCGCCCGGCGTCCGGCGAGCTTGCCGCTGCCCTCGTAGTCACGCATCTCATCGCGGGGGTGCGGCTGCATGAGCGCCGTCGAGCCGGGATGGTCCTGGTGCTGAGGGGGAAAGCCTTTATCGCCGTTCTCGCTCATCGACGGCTCCTCCTGGTTCGAACGCGTGAAATTGATGGCACCACTATCACATAACCTGCCATCGATCACTCCATTATGGAGGTGGCGGCACAACGTGGAGCCAGGGGGACTCGA
>JBHEMA010000028.1:0-3379 GCA_046262795.1 Candidatus Dormibacteria bacterium
CTTCACCGACATCGTCAACTCGACCGCGATGGCGGCGCGCATCGGCGATCAAGCATGGCGATCGCGCCTCGAGCAGCACGATGCTCTCGCATCAGAAGACATCGAGCGCCACGAGGGGCGCCTCATCAAGTCGCTCGGTGATGGTGTGATGGCGGCGTTCGACCGACCCGCCCTCGCCATCCGCTGTGCTCGAGCGCTGCAGTCACGGGTTGCCGACATGGGTCTGCAACTGCGAGCGGGCATTCACGCGGGCGAATGCGAATTGACTGCGGGAGACGTGACGGGTATCGCCGTCCACGTGGGCGCACGTATCGCTGCGCTCGCCGATCCAGGTGAGGTGTTGGTGTCTTCCACCGTGCGTGACCTCGTGATGGGCTCTGGCATCGACTTCACCGGGCGCGGCAGCTATGTGCTCAAGGGCGTGTCAGGAGAATGGCAGCTGTATGCCGTCGCGACTGATGTCAGCCGCGATCAATCGCCTGCAGCGTCTGCGCCCTCCGCGGAGGCGTCGCTCACCCCTGCGCCCTCGGCGGCGATGACAACGTTCGACCGCGCGCTGCTTCGGCTGGCGGCTTCAACGCCGGGGCTGACGCGTGCTGCGCTGCGGGTGGCGGCTCGACGCAAGCGCAGGTGACCAACGCACTTCGAGCGCGTAGTGACATTCCGCTCATAATGCGCGCCGTGTCGAGCGTGCTGGGCGAGATCGTCATCGACTGCGAAAATCCGCGGCGGGTCGCGGAGTTCTGGTCCAAGGTGCTGGGTTGGCCCGATGGAGTCGCCGAGGAGGGCTACGTCTGGGTCTCGTCGACGGGCGCGCCCGATGCGCCGCGGCCGGTGCTCGTCTTCGCTGAGGTTCCCGAGAAAAAGACGCTCAAAAATCGCGTGCATATCGATGTGAACCCTCACGGTTGCGATCAGCAGCAGGAGCTCGAGCGGTTGCTCGCGCTCGGGGCGCGCCACGTCGACATCGGTCAGGGCGACGCGCCGTGGTACGTGCTCGCAGACCCCGAAGGCAACGAGTTCTGCCTGTTGAGGCGGCGCATCGACTGACGTCGCGGCCGGCGCATTGACGTCGATCGCGTCGTGCGATTGACCGTTTAGCCGCACTCGGCGATAGACTGCAGCCATCTTTCCGGGTTAGCTCAGCGGTAGAGCAGGCGGCTGTTAACCGCAAGGTCACTGGTTCGAATCCAGTACCCGGAGCGGCGCGACGACCTGGCACACGTCTCAGCAACGTCTCAGCCGGGCCTGAAAGGGGCCCATCGCAGCAAGGAGCCACCATGCCCAGAAGCAGAGCGCAGACCGCGGAAGCAGAACCCCAGTCGGCCGCGCCGACGACGGCCGATCCGACGACCACGCCGCCTGACGCGGCCAAGCCGCAGGCGCGCGCACCGAGTGCGTCGCCACGTCGCTCGCGAGCATCGAAGCGAGTCGCGGTGACCGAGCCGGAAACCACCGCCGGCATCGCCGTCGCAGAGCGCCCGGTCGACGAATCCGATGCGGCCGGCTTCGCCGACGTCGAGATTGCGGGTAGGCACGAGACGCCTCCTGCCGCGCACGGCGGTTGGGATGCGCCGCCCGTTGCGCCTCCACCCCCATGGACGTTTCCGAGCGGTGCAATCGCGGGGCGCGATACAGCGAAGAACGCTCCGCTGGAAGCGCCGCTCGTTCCGTCGCTCGGCCCCGAGGGCAAGCGGCGCAAGCCCGCCGCAGTAATCGTGTTGTCGATCCTCACCCTCGGGCTGTACTCGCTCGTCTGGCACAGCAGGATCAACACCGAGTTGCGCGACTTCGACACGCGCATGCACGTGCATGCAGGCCGCTCCACGTTCGCGGTCACCATCGCGTGGTTGATCGGTCTGCTGGTGTCGCTTGGGGGCGCGATTCTCATCGTCTCTGCACGCATGCAGGTAGCGCTGCCGTACACACCACCGCTCAATGACGTCCAGCAATACCTGCTGCTCGGTGGCCTGCTCCTCGTCCCCTACCTCGTCTTGGTGATTCCGTTCAGCATCGTCGGCACGGTGATGACGATCGAGCGCGTGCGCATCGCCGAGGATCGCGTTGGACGCACGACCGATGTGCAGTTGCGGCCGCCCCGCGATGTGTGCTGGCTCGTTGTGCCGGTCATCGGGGGACTCGTGCTGCTCGGGATCATGCAGCGCCGTCTCAATCAGGTTTGGGAGCTCTCAGCGCCGGCTCCGGCCGCGCGCATCAGCAGCTTCTGATCGCCACCGTACACTTCTCCTCCGTTGTCTGAGATCAAACAGGCGGAGGAGATCGCGCCGCAATTGCACCCGGCTAAGCGGCGGCGTACGACTGCTCGTGCGCCCGCGGCGCTGCGTCCCCTGGAGCTCCCGGAGGATGCAGCCGGGCGCATTGAGGTGATCACGATGCGACCACCTGCGGACGTGCTCGAGCGCGCTGAGACGCCTGCGACCGACACGCTCGAGACGCCGGAGAGCCGCACGATGCAGCGCCTGCTCGCGTACAACGGGTGGGTCGCCATTGGCGCGCTGATAGTGGTGCTCGTCGTCGTGTTCGTGCTGGGTCTCAGGTTCACGCATTGAGCCGTAAGCGAACGGTCGCCGGCTCGGCGTCCGTGCTAGCCCTGGCGTGGGCCGCGGGGTGCGCGCTCGTGTACCGCACGGCCTTCGGGCGTCGCGCCGAGGACATGCGGCTGTCGACGCCGGATGACTTCGGTGTCGAGCACGAGGCGTTCGACGTGCGCACCGCCGATGGCTTGCGTCTCGTCGCCTGGTACCTGCCCGGCACAGTCTCTGCCGCCGTGGTCGTCAGCACGGGATACCGCCGCCATCCCGGTGAGGTGCTCGCGATCTGCGTGTCACTCCAGCGCGCTGGCTTTCATGTTGTCGTGTACGGCTGGCGAGGGACTCCTGGCAGCGAACGCGCAGCGCACACGCTGGGGGTGCAGGAACGTCAGGATTTGAGCGCGGCGATCGACGCGGTGTCGGCGCGCCTCGGCAGCGTACCGATCGGGTTGCTCGGGTACTCGCTTGGCGGTGCTGTCTCCATCAGCGTCGCCGCCGACGATCACCGGGTTGCGGCGGTCTGCACCGACAGCGCGTTCGCCGATCCTCGCGCGTTGATGGGCGAAAGAGTTCGGGGTGCGCTGAAAATCCCCGCGGCACTCATCATGGCGCCAGTGATTGCGCTGCTCGCGCAACGCACAGGCGCGAAGCTGACCGACTTTCGCCCGGTGCTCGCAGTCGGCCGGCTGGCACCGCGGCCGCTGCTGATCATTCATGGCGACGAGGACATGACCGTGCCGGTGCACCACGCGGTCGATCTGTACGACGCAGCGGGTGAGCCCAAGGAGTTGTGGCGGCTGCCGGGAGTCGCACATGTCGGCGCGTAC
>JBHEMA010000029.1:0-4383 GCA_046262795.1 Candidatus Dormibacteria bacterium
GGTGATGCCCTGCGCCGAGTTGAGCGTGGAGGCCACGACGCTGGAGACCTCCTGGAAGATCTGCATCTTGATCGTGCCGTTCTCGCTGATCTGCGGACGCACGCGCAGCGTCAGGCCGACGTCCTTGCGCTCGATGGTCTGGAACGGGCTGACGGAACCGTTGGTCGTGCCGGTGTTGGTGAACTGGCCGGTGACGAAGGGCACGTTCTGGCCGACGACGATCTTGGCTTCCTCGTTGTCCAGCGTGAGCAGGTTCGGTGTCGACAGCACGTTGCCGGCGTCGTTGGTCTGCAGGAAGTTCGCGATCGAGCTCAGCACGAACTTGCCGGCGATCTTCGTGACCGTGCCGATGTTCACACCGCCCGCGGGCAGCACGCTGCCAACGGTGCCGTTCTGCGTGGCCAAACTGATGATCGACGGGCTCGTCGAGCCACCCAGCGAGAAGTTCGTTCCGATCACGCCGACGGTGCCGCTGTTTGTGCTGTTGAGCGGCCTCTGCCACTGGATGCCGAATTGCGCCGCCTTGTCGTCGTTCACCTGCGCGATCAGGCCTTCGATATAGACCTGCGCGCGGCGCGTGTCGAGGCGGTCGATCACGGCGCGCATCTGGCGGTACTGCGGCTCGGGGGCCGTGATGATCAGCGCGTTCGTCGCGGGGTCGGCCTGGATCTGGCCACCGGTCTGCACCTGCGCGGCCGGCGTCGTCGGGGCCGTCGCGGCGGAAGAAGTCCCGGTCGACGATGACGAGTTGGCTGCGGTGACCGGAACCGCTGCAGCGGATGCCGAACCGCCGCCCGAGCTTGTCGCGCCGGCCGGCGTGAGTGCCGCCATCGCCGCGCGCAAGGTCACGGCCAGCCGCGTGGCATCCGCGTTCTTCAGGTAGACCACCCAGATGTTGCCGGTGTCGGAGCGCCCGCCGGGCTGGTCGAGTTTTTGCACCAGCGAGCGCACGAGCGCGAGGCGCGCGGGATTCGCCGCACGCACCAGCAGCGCGTTGCTGCGCGTCTCGGCGAGGATCGTCGTGCGCACCGACGCATCGCCGGATACGACGATACCCGGCTGGCCCGGCGCGCCTGCCGTGGCGCCGCCGCTGGAGTCGATCAGCCGCTGCACGATCGGCGCGACGTCCGCGGCCACGGTGTGCTGCAGCGGGATCACGTCGACATCCGTCGCGTTCGACACGTCGAGGGTCGCGATGATGCGGCCGATGCGCTGCAGGTTGTCGGCGTAGTCGGTGACGATGAGCGCATTCGTCGCGGGGTCGACGTTGATCGTGTTGTTCGGCGTGATCAGCGGCCGCAGGATCGGCACCAGGTTGCCGGCCGGTTCGTAATTGAGGCGGAAGATCTGCGTGACGATCTGGCCGCCGCCCGAAGGTGCGTTGCCCGCGCTCACCGCGCCGCCTTGCAGCTTCGCATCCGCTTCCGGCACGAGCTTGAGGATGCCGCCCGAATCGACGATGGTGAAGCCCGAGAGGCGAAGCGCCGCGAGGAACTGGTTGTACGCGGCCTGCGGCGACACCGGCCGGTCGGTACTCAGGTTGATCGTCCCCTTCACGCGCGGGTCGACCACGATGTTGCGGCCCGTGATGGCGGCCATCGTGCGCGCGACGGCATCGATTTCCGCGTTGACGAAATTCAGCGTCACCGGTTCGCGCGATGCGCGTGCGCGCTGCGGCTGCTGTGCGAAAGCGCCGGTTGCGAGTGCGCACGCGAGCGCAAGTGCCGTGGATCGCGTGAGGAGGCTGTGTCGTTTCATCCTATCCAATCGAGATGATGGAGCGGGCTCCGTTGCGTCGTCCGATGATGTTCAAGAGATTCGCGAGCGCTTCCTCGCGCCCCGGCTCCGCGGTGGCGGTGCCGTTGAAATGCAACCGCGATCCGACCCACTGGCCGGAGCCGTTCAGCTGCAACGCGCCTTCCAGCGTGTCGAGCTGCAGTGTCGGTGTCGCGCCGCCGGTGACGGTGATGCGGTAGCTGCCCATGGGCCTCAAGGTCGAAAGGCGCGACGCCATGCGCTGCGCCTGCAGTTCGGCCCGTCCGGCCAGGGCCAGCCGGCCTTCGATCCATTCTACTGAAAGCCCTTGCGTGGAAAGGACGAGGTCACCGTCGAGCTGGAGCGTGTTCCACGGCGTCCCGAGCCCCGCGAGCATCGCCGCCGGCCAATGCGTCTGGCTGTCTTCGGCATCGATGTCCATGCTGCGCAAGCCCGGGCGGATGCGCAGGGCGATCGGCTGCGGCGTGCAGCACGCCGTCGACAGCTCCATCCGCACGCCGTCGAATCGCGGGCGCATGTGCCACTCCACCGGCGTCGGCAAGGCAAGCATGTCGGTGCTGCCGGCGCCGCCGGTGAGCTGCAAGTTCGCGGTGCCGTTCCACAATGAGCCACGCGCGTCCGCCAGCAGCACACGCCCGGCCGTCGCGCGTTCGACACGCGACGCCAGCCAGCTCGCGGGAATGAAGAGGACGATCGCGACGACGAGCCCGAGCGCGATGCCGGCCGCGGCCCAAGCCCAACTGCCCCGTGGCGGCGCGATGGCGGCGGGCGTGGCCAATTCAGCTGCGCGGCAGGATGAGCACGAGGTTGCCCTCCCACAAGCCGCTTGCGTTGCGGGTGAGGTGCGCTTCGCCGGGCAAAGAGTGCGCTGCGGTGCGGGCCTGCGCCAGCCACTGCGCGAGCGCATCGGCCGGTGTGCCGGTGAGCGTGACCGTGACGCGGTCGCCGGAGATCATCACGCGCGCCGACGTGCCCAACCGCTGGCGCACGGAGTTTTCGAGCTGGCGCATCGCCTCCTCGCGGCTTTGCTTCGGCTGCGATTGCATCGCCTGGGCCTGCGTGCGCATTTCCGCCATGCGTTGCAGCTGCGCGTCGATCGAGCGGCGCTGCTGGTCGGCGGTTCCCAGCGTCGAGAGTGCGGGACCGACGGCAACGAGCCACACGAGCGCCAGCACGATGACCGCCGCGGCCGCGATCACCATCAGCTTCTCGCGCGACGCGAGGGCATTGAAGCGCGCACGCAAGGCTTGCAGTTGCGCGTTCATGGCGCAGTTCCCTGCGTGACGACGAGCGTTTCACCGCTCAAGTTGGCGCCGTAGCCGTGTGCGCGCATCGCGCCCGAAACCATCCGGGCTTCGTCGGGGTTGAGTGCAAGGCCGCGCATGCGCAGCTCGCCATTCGAAAAATCGAAACCGGACGCAATGCGTTGCGGCGGCAAGGCGGTGGCCAGCGCGGCCAGCATCGCCTCGAGGTCGCGGCCGGAAGCCACCCCCGTTGCTTGCTGGAGCGCGGCGACTTCGCGCTCCATCTGCACCGGCGCATCGACCACCACTTTCACGCTCGGAAAGGTTTCGGTCAATGCGCGCCTCATCGCGTCCCGCTTCGTGTCGAGCGCCGAGCGTTCGCGCCACGCCCATGCGTTCAGGCCCACGAGGTTGAGCACGACCAGCGCCACCGCGCCCCAGCGCGCGGGGCGCCACTGCGGCGACGAAACGACGTCTCCCCACATCGCGCCCATCCGCTTCATCGCCTGGCCGGAGCTCGAGAGGTCGAACTGCGCGAGGTCCCACTCCGATTGCGCGGCGCGCAGCCAGCGGTCGGCGGATTGCTGGAGGACGGGGCGGTGCTGCAACACATGCTCGGCGAGCGTCGCCACCGCGGGTTCGGCGATGCACGCGGTGTCTTCCGGCAGCGAAGGCAGCAATGCGACGGCAGCGGGCGTCAATGGCAGCGCCGTGACGCCGTCGCTGGTCACCGCGACGAGCATTGCAGCGTCGGGATCGCCGAGCGCATACAGCGCAGGTTCTGCGCTCGGCGCGAATTCCGGGACGATGCGCGACACCGGCCGCCCCGCTTCTTCGAGCACCTGTAGCGAGCCGCGCAGCCACTGGCGGTTGCACGTTGCGACCCACACCGGCGTCTCCGCGTGCGCATGCGGCTGCAGTGCGAAGTGCAAGGTCTCGGGCTCATCGAGCAGCCGCTCTTCCAGCAGCCCTTCGAGTACCGCGCGCAGGCGAGGCGAGCGCGCCGTGGTGCCCTTGGGCAATTCCACCCGATGCCAGGACAGCATCGTGGCCGGGACGACGGCAACGACTTCGCTGCCCGCCCGAACCACTGCCGGCAACAGCGTCGCCTGTGCCGTGCCGTGCCGAGCGGTGGTTACGCCGTCGTTCGTCACGGCGTGCGCGAACTCGGTCGCGGGGCTGGCGGGATGCGGCGGGAGGACGACGACGAGGGCGCTCATGGAATGGCCGAGTATAGGAAGGCTCGAGCTCAGCGTTGGGACATTGCGATGCGCGACAGCGTCGTCGGGTCGCCGGTACCGCGCTCGCGGGTGAGGACATAGACCTTGTCGCCGACGCGTTGCAGCACCGAGCGCTCCTCGAC
>JBHEMA010000030.1:0-3491 GCA_046262795.1 Candidatus Dormibacteria bacterium
CCATCGTGCAGCGCGGCGAAGGGTTCGGATCCTGCGGGCCCCAGTCGCGACACGAATGCATTGCCGGCGGGGACGCGTCCGCGTTGCCGGCCGTACCGACGGCGTTGGGCGGCGGGCTCCGCTTCGGTCATCCACCCCCACCATATACTGGCTCTCTCGCCAATGGCTCCCCTCAGGCAACCGGAATGATGCGTGTTGTCACCGCCGGCGTCAGCTTTCGCACCGCGCCGCTTGCGGTCCTCGAATCCGCAGCGGTCCGTGATGAAGATGCCCGCGGACTCTTGCGCTACCTCGTCGGTCACGCCGGGTTCGGCGGTGCAGCGGTGCTGTCGACGTGCAACCGCACGGAGCTCTACCTGACATGTGTCGACGACACCGCCGAGGATGCGGCCGCGCGCATCGCGCCGCATCTCGATCCTGGCGATGAGCACCATCTGGCACGGCATCTCACGCAGCGCTGGGACGCCGACGCGGTGCACCACCTGTTCCGCGTGGCTGCCGGGCTCGAGAGCATGGTGATCGGCGAGGCACAGGTGCTCGGTCAGCTGCGCGACGCTCACCGCCTCGCGCAGGCTGCGGGCACGCTCGACGCCCGCCTCGATTTCGTCATGCGACGCGCGATTTCGACAGGCAAGCTCGTGCGCAGCGCCACCGAGATCGGGCGTGGCGCCGGAAGCCTCAGCGAGGTTGCCGTTGACGTCGCTCGCAGCGTCAACGGTTCGCTGCGCGACCGCGGCGTGCTGCTCGTCGGCGCCGGCAAGATGAGTGCTCTCGCGGCGTCACGGCTGCAGGAGGAGGGGGCGCGCATCCTCACCACGTCGCGCGGCGACTCGAAGACGCAGCTGGCGCGCGTCGTCGGTGCCCGCGCCGTGGGCATGGACGCGCTCGTTGACATTGCGCCGTCGCTCGACGTGTTGATCTGTTCGACGACAAGCGCCCAGCCCGTGATCACCGCAGCGCTCGTCGGCGCCATGCAGCAGCGCAGACATCACGCCGCGTTGTGCATCGTCGACATCGCGGTGCCGCGCGATGTCGAGTGCGAAGCTGCGACGGTGCCCGGCGTGACGCTCGTCGACATCGACGAGCTCGGCCGGCGCCTCGACCGTCATCTCAGCTCGCGCGCTCGCCACGTGCCTGAGGCGGAGCGAATCGTGCATCAGGAGCTACGCCGCACCATGGCGGTTATCGGTGAACGTGACGCCGCGTCGCCGACGATCAGCGCGCTGTTGCGGCGCGCCGAGGGGCTCCGCAGGCGTGAGGTGGAGCGCACGCTGGCGCGCTCGCCAGAGCTGGACGCGGCGACGCGTGAGCGCATCGATGTGCTCACACAGAGCCTCGTGCGCAAGCTCCTGCACGGGCCGGTGACACATCTGCGAGAGGCGGCAGGCGATCCCAGCGTTGCGCTGGTGTTGCGCGAGGCGTTCGACCTGGACGAGGTGGAGGTGACGGGTGCGGCTGGCCACACGCGGCAGCGCGCTGGCACGGGCGCAGACGTCGATCGCTGAAACGGCGCTGCGCCGCGTCGGGGCGGACGACATCGAGATGGTGGTGGTGCGGACGGTCGCCGATCGCAACCCATCAACGCCCGTCGAGGAGCTGCCAGGACAGGGCTGGTTCAGCGCCGAACTGGAGCGCGCCTTGCTCGACCGGCGCGCCGACATTGCGGTCCACAGCGCGAAGGACCTGGCGTCGGAGCTCGCGCCAGGGCTGACCATCGCCGCCTCACTGCAGCGCGACGATCCGCGCGACGCTGCCATTACGCGAAGTGGCGAGCCACTATCGGAGCTGCCGGCGCGGTCCACCGTCGCCACCAGCAGCACGCGGCGCGTCGCGTTCCTGCGCGCGATGTACCCAGCGTTGCAGCCCGTCGCCATCCGCGGCAACGTGGACACGCGGTTGCGCAAGCTGGACGAGGGGGAGGCCGACGCCCTGCTGCTGGCGTGCGCGGGTTTGGACCGTCTCGGCCTGGGCGAGCGCATCACCGAGCGCCTCGATGCGCACCTCTTTGTCCCCGCACCTGCCCAGGGCGCGATCGCGCTGGAGACGCGCACGCAGTCAGAGGCAGCGGCGCTCGCGCGACGAACGGACGACGAAGCGACCGGGGCCGCGGTGCGAGCGGAACGAGCAGTGCTCGCGGCGCTCGGCGGCGGTTGCCTGCTTCCGCTGGGCGCCTGGGCGCGTATGAGCGAGGGGCGGTTCACGCTCACCGCCGCGCTCGCCGGCGACGACGGCGTCGTGGGTCACTGCGAGCTCGAGGGCGACGCCGCCGACCCGGAATCGCTCGGCCGGAGGGTCGCCGCAGCGCTGCGATGAGCGCTCCGCTGAGCGGCCGGCGGGTGCTCGTCACCCGGACACGTGAGCGCTCCGCAGGCATCGTTGATGCGCTGCACGCGCTTGGCGCCGACGTGATGGTCGTGCCGCTCATCGCCATCGAACCGCTGGCGTCGCCTTCGCAGGTAGTCACCTCGTTCGACCGGCTTCTCCGCTCGCCGCCGCCGCGGTGGCTCGTCTTCACCAGCGCGGAGGCGGCGCGGTTGGTGCTCGGAGTCATCGGCGACGACGAGGGACTGCTTGGCGTCCACATCGCGACCGTCAGCGACGAGACAGCGTTGCCGCTGCGCCGCTCTGGCCGCGCGCCGGATCTCGTGGCGCAACAGGGAACCGCGGCAACGCTCGCCGAGGACATAGCCAAGGCCGGCGTGCACGGCGGCCACGTTTGGTTTCCGGCTGCGGAGGGCGCGGCAGAAGCCCTTCCGCGTCGGCTGCGCGATGCCGGCGGCGACGTCGACGTGCAGCCGGTCTATCGGACGGTGATGCCCGCGGACGCGCCGCGGCGGTTGCGCGCGGCGCTTGGGCACGGCGTGGATGCCGTCACGCTGACGAGCGGCAGCACCGCGCGGCACCTCGTCGAAGCGCTGCATGGTCTCGAGCTCCCGTCTTCCTTGCGGATCGCGTGCATCGGCGAGTCGACGGCTGCGGTCGCGCGGTCCGTGGGACTCGGTGTCGACATCGTCGCTGACCACCCGAGCGGCCCGTCGCTGGCGCACGCGCTGGCGCGGTACTGGTCGAGCGAGACGGTAGGCTGATTTGCCGGTGCCATATCCGCAGGACCGACCCCGCCGGTTTCGCAGAACCTCCGCGTTGCGGCGTCTCGTGCGTGAGGCGCGCCTCGACGGGCGCGACCTGATCGCGCCCGCATTCGTGCGTGAGGGGATCAATAATGCCGCGCCCATCGCCGCGCTGCCGGGCCATCGCCACGAAACGCCGGACTCCGTGTTGGAGACAGTCGAGGCGTCCGTGCGCGCCGGATGCGGTGCCGTCCTCCTGTTCGGGCTTCCGCAGCACAAAGACGCCGAGGGCAGCGGCGCGTGGCGGGACGACGGCGGCGTTCAGCAGGCGCTTCGCGCGATCCGGCGAAACGTCGGTGCGGATGTCGCCGTCATCGCCGACTGCTGTCTGTGTGAATACACGTCACACGGCCACTGCGGCAT